>NZ_JAKMSC010000010.1:0-55995 GCF_025772425.1 Campylobacter sp. FU_497
TTTCTTGAAATTTTATATTTTATATTATTTTGCATGGAATTACTAAGAATGATTTCAAAACAAGGTTGTTTTTCTACCAAGAAAGAAAAAATATCATCATTGATTGTTTTAAATTCTTTATCAATATATAATTGATCAATTTTTCCACCTAAACAAAAATCAATACATCTTATTAGTGTCGTTTTTCCAATATTATTTGTTGAACCATCTTCATCAGGAATTCCAACAATAAGATTTAAACCATTGGGATTAAATTCTACACTTCGTATATTAGTTCCAAAAACATCTTTAATAATTAAACATTCTAAGAGCATTTTATTATAAATCCCTCTTGGGTAATCTCTATATAGCTAGCTAAATACAACCAATCTAAAATCAAAATAAATTTTTTTATTTCAATATTATACTTTTTTTGAAATTGTTCATATAATTCAAAAAGTGAATATTCCATGTTTTTATTTTTTAAAATTTCAAGCAAAGCAGCACCTAGAAAATAAAGACTTTGCTTCGGATTTCTTTCTGTAATAATCATAAATTATAACCCTTTTGTAGGTTTTTCAAATATTTTACACAAAGCAAATACATAAAATATAATATAATGAGTACAGCTAATATCATCTATACTTAAATCGGTATTTTGCTTCAAATCGTTTTCTATTTCTTCTAATATACTATTTAATGTTAAGTTTGGATTATTTTTATCATAAAACTTTATATATTTATTTTTTACATACTTAACTAAACGCTGTTCGAAATTAATATCTTCTGCTGAAATAATCATAATTTTTTCTTTTACAATATTATAATTTTCCATATAATCATCAAAGAATTCTTTAAATTGTGTTAATTTATTATAGTTAATTTTTTCTTCAATTGTATATTCCCCAGTGTCTGGTTTTTCAAATTGAAGGTTAATAGTAAATTCGGATATGTTTTTTAAAATATTTCCTATAGATATTTCATGTTTTACTGGATAATTAAAGTTATAAAAATTATTAATATTAACATCTCTACCAGCTGTGTTATTATTGCTTCCATTAATGGTTTGCTTATTTAGCATTAACATCTCTACCAGCTGTGTTATTATTGCTTCCATTAATGGTTTGCTTATTGATATCGATCTTAGATTTTATACCAATAACTTTTTTAACAATTAAGATACTTGCCATTAATCCTAGTATACTACATATACCAGTTGCAAATAAAAACCAATCATTTGTTATTATTTCATGCATGTCAAAAACTCCTTATTATAGTTTTGCTTTTATTATGTCATATATTAGTAAATTTACTATAATCATTTATTAAATAACAAGATAAATAACAAATCTTTAATTTCACAATTTATCAAATTTCATCAGACAATAAATATTGTATTTTTGTAATTGTTTGTGAAATATATTTAAGTGCTCCATTCTTATCCCCTAAGCAATAAGACTCACTATGATTAACAAGATCTTCCATATTCTCTCCTTTAAGTTCTTTTTCTAAAAAATCTTTTATTTCACTTTTTCTTTGATCTGTAGCATGAGAGAGTTTGCGTTTCAATGCAAAATTTATTGGTTTTGTCCAGTTTAGTCCTAAGAGTAGCTCATTTTTGACACCAAAATCAGTATAATGACACTTTAAAAAATTTCTCAAAGTACCTTCTAAATTAAATGAGAGTTTCAACATTTTTTCGTTTATAACATTATCCATAAATATCCATCCTTATTTTTTGAATTAAATTAAAATATTTTTTCATAAAAATTATAAATATACTATAAAAATTAATAGATATATAGTAAAAAATTAAGCTTTCTATGTAACTATCTTTCAAACCTTAAAGCTATAGATAGTTACATATTATTTTTATATAAAAAGTGGTTAAAATATGATTATATAGCGTTTTATAAAGATAGTTACATTAAAAATAAAATATAAGTTTATTTTAAGTAAAAATGTAACTATCTTTGGAGAGTAAAACATTTTTTAGGATTTAAAATTTAAAAATAAACTTCGCATTTATCTGCCTTTTAAACAGTATTTAATCACTTTCTTGGGATAAAACGGATATTTTGGGATATTTGGGATATTTTACGCTTTAGATTTGGAAAGATAAAAAGTTGTTTTTATATGTTTTAAAAGCCTATTATTTGGGAGTTTTGCTAAAATTATTTAGAGATAGTTACATGTTCTTTTTAAAATACCCCTTATAATTTTAAACACTCAAAAAGAAGAAAAAGAAAGCAAAGAAAATAAGAATTTTATAGAATTTAAATTTACTCAAGGTATAAAAGAGCTTGAAAAAAGCGTTAAAGAAAGTCAAAATGGAGAAAAATCAGAAGATGAGTTAAATAAACTTTATAAAGAACTTTCTAAAATACAAGCTAAAATAACAGAATTAAATGCAAATTACAATCAAGCCAAGATCCACAAAAAGCTCAGATGATCAATTCTCAAATTCAAAGTTTAAATTCGCAAATGCAAAGCATTTATGCAAGAATAACCCAAATGTTATCTCAAGCCATGCAAGCTATGCAATGACTTTAATGTTTTTTAGCATTTAAAAACACACTAAGAATAATCAAAGCAAAAGCAAAAAGATCAATCACGCTATAAATAGTTCCTAAAAATAAAAAACTCATAAAAGCAGCAGCCACAGGTTCTATACAAGCTATCATACTAGCTTTAAAAGCTCCTATTAATTCAACTCCTTTTAAATATAAACAAAAAGCCCCTATTGTACCTATAAATACAATCGCGCTCATAGCCAAAAAGGAATTTAAAGAAAAATCATGTTTTGGGATATTTCCTTGTAATAATACAAAAAGCAAAAAAGAAGCAAATAAACTAGCCAAACCCATGATTAAAAATAAGCCATATTTTGCTATGATAAGCCTAGCACTCAAAGAATAAAATGCCACTCCAAGAGCTCCAAAAAAAGCCCAAATAACACCTCTTATATCAAGTTTTAAATTGTTAATATCTCCATTTGTTATAAGTAAAAATAAGGCAAAAAGTATTAAAAACAAAGCGATTAGTTCTATTTTTTTAGGTAAAATTTTATTTTTAAAACACATAAAAAGCATTATGATTAATGGTGCGTTGTATTGTATCATCGTAGCAGTTCCTGCATCGGTATAATAAATAGCTTTAAAATAACCATATTGAGTTATCAATAAACCAAAGATAGAAAAAATCAAAAGAGAGCTAAGTTCTTGTTTTTGCTTTAGCAATTTTAATTTGAAATTTTTTGCACCCAAAATTATTAAAATAACACCAGTAAAAAGCAAACGATAAAAACTTACCCATTCAGCAGAATAATGATTTTTAAACAAATACTCAGCTAAAACCCCACTTACAGCCCAAAATATCCCACCAAGTATGACTAGAAAAACTCCCAAAAAACACCTTTAATCTTATTAATTTATATAATATTTGTAGTAAAATATTATTATATCATTAAATGTATATATTTTAAGGAAAATTAATGACTTATTTAGAGATTGATGGTGTTAAAAAGTTAAATGGAGAAGTGATAATAAGTGGTGCAAAAAATGCAGCACTTCCTTTGATAGCTTCAAGTATTTTAGCTAAAAATGAAGTGCAAATTTCAAATTTACCAAATGTAGCAGATATTTGCACCCTACTTTCTTTGCTTGAAAATTTAGGAGCAAATTATACTTTTAAAGATAATTTTGCAAAAATAAATACAAAACATTTAAATAAAACCATAGCAAAATACGACATCGTGCGTAAAATGCGTGCTTCCATACTTACCTTGGGGCCTTTACTAGCTAGATTTGGAAATTGCGAAGTTTCTTTACCGGGAGGTTGTGCTATAGGCCAACGTCCTATTGATTTACACCTTTTAGCTTTAGAAAAAATGGGAGCTAATATTGAGATTAAACAAGGTTATGTGGTAGCTAGTGGAGGGCTTAGGGGCGCTGATGTGATGTTTGATAAAATCACTGTTACAGGTAGTGAAAATATCATCATGGCAGCAGCCCTAGCTCATGGTAAAACTAGACTTTTAAATGTTGCTAAAGAGCCTGAAGTGGTGCAACTTTGTGAGGTTTTAGCTAGAGCTGGGCTTGATATACAAGGCATAGGATCTTCTGAGCTTGAAATTTATGGCACAAGTGGAGAGCTTTTAGAATTTAAACCTTTTGAAATCATTCCTGATCGCATTGAAGCAGGAACTTATCTGTGTGCAGGAGCTATCACTAACTCAAAAATCACTCTAAAAAAAGTCAATGCAAGCCATCTTAGCGCAGTTTTGGCAAAGCTAGAGCAAATGGGTTTTAGCTTTGATATTAATGAAGATAGTATTAGTATAAATCCTGCTAAAGAAATCAAACCGGTTGAAATTTTAACTAGCGAATATCCAGGTTTTCCAACGGATATGCAAGCACAATTTATGGCTTTAGCTTTAAAAGCAAATGGCACAAGTATTATTGATGAGAGATTATTTGAAAATCGTTTTATGCATGTAAGTGAGCTTTTAAGAATGGGAGCTGATATAAGATTAAACGGGCATATTGCTACTATAAATGGCACTAAAGAGCTTTTGGGAGCTGATGTTATGGCTACTGATTTGCGTGCATCATCTGCTTTGATTTTAGCGGCTTTAGCAGCTAAAGGAACTAGTAAAATTCATAGAATTTATCATCTTGATAGAGGGTATGAAAATTTAGAAGAAAAATTTAAAAAATTAGGCGCAAGTATAAGAAGGCTTGAAGAATGAGAGATATTTTTGCAACTTTAGATTTTTTAAAAGAACAAATTAAAGCAAAAAATGAATTTCAAAAAGTAAATTTGACGCAAGCTTTGGGGTGTATTTTATATGAAGATGTTTTTGTGAAAAAAAACCTACCCGCTTTTGATAATTCTGCCCTAGATGGTTATACACTAAATTATACACATAAGAATGAATTGCTAGAAATAAAAGGAAGTATTTTAGCAGGCGATAAAAATGATTATATTATAGAAAAAAATGAATGCTATAAAATCATGACAGGGGCTAAAATTCCTCAAAATGCAAACACAATTTTAATGTTTGAAGAAGCTTTGCTTGAAGATGAAAAGCTCAATGCTAAAAACGCTAAAGAAAACAATGCCATCCGTTTTAAAGGCGAGGAAGCAAAGCTTGGAGAGCTTTTGTTTAAAAAGGGACAAAAAATCACTTCAGGCATGGTAGCTATGCTTGCTGCTCAAGGAATTTATGAGTTAAAAGTCGTTAAAAAATTGCGTGTTGGGATTTTTTCAAGTGGAGATGAGCTTGTAGAGCCTTGGGAAAATGCTGATGAATACAGTATATATAATGCAAATGCTTTTGGAATTTATGCTATTTTGCAAGATTATGCTGATGTTGAGTATTTAGGGCTTATAAAAGATGATTTAAATGCATATAAAAAGCTTTTAGAAAATAAAGAATTTGATATGCTTATAAGCAGTGGCGGAGCTAGCGTGGGTGAGGCTGATTTTATCAAACAAGCTTTGCTTGAGTGTGATTTTAGCCCTATTTTTGAAAAAGTAAATGCTAAACTTTGTAAGCATGTAAAACTTTTTAACAAAAGCGATATGCTTTTTCTAGCCCTACCAGGAAATCCTTTAGCCTCTTTAGTTTCAACGCATATTTTTGCAAAAAATATACTCAATTTACTTTATGGTAAAGAACTTTTGGAATTTGATAAAGCAAGATTGACTAAAGATTTAAATTTCAAAGGCCAAAGAAATGATTTTGCTTTTGGAAAATTAGTCGATGGATATTTTAAACCAAGCGAAGCTAAATTTGGCTCAGGTATGCTAAAACCTTTATGTGAAAACACGCATATTTTAATCACGCAAATTGATGATATAAAATTAGCAAAAGATCAAGAAGTTAAAGTTTTAAAAATTTAATAGGGTATTACACTACCCTATTTTGAATGATTAACTTCTTGCTTTATCTAAGGTTTTAAAAAGATTGTTTAGGATATTTTCTTCATTTTTTTGGTATTTGCTTTGGCGTAATTTCTCCCAAGCATATACGCCATAATCTTTAGAAATTGAGCCTATATTTAAATCTGTATTACTAAAAGCATTGTTGCTATCTTTTTTATACTCTTTTTCCTCTTTGTCTTTAAGTGCATTAAGTGTAGCTTGAAATTCATCTGAAGATGTGTTTTTTTCTTTGATTTTTGTCATATTATTTAGGGCTAGTGGACTATTTTTATCATTAACTTGCATGAGAACTCCTTTTTTAAAATTTAATAACTACAAGCAAAAAACATTCCTTAATTTTAAAAACTTGACAATAAAATAAAGTTTTGATAAAATCACACTCTACTTTTAAATCGCGGGAATAGCTCAGGGGTAGAGCACAACCTTGCCAAGGTTGGGGTCGCGAGTTCGAATCTCGTTTCCCGCTCCACTTCTTTTAACTAAAATCAAACTTTTTTAATGTATTATACGATTAATATATTTTTATAAAAGGTCGTTGTATTGTTTTTTAAGCAAATCATTCTAGTTTTATTTTTCTATACTTTTAGTTTTGCTTCAAATTTTGATGAAGTAAAATTAGCTTTGATTAAAGAATTTAAGACAAATTATCCGCAACTAGAAATCATTTCTTTAGATCTTAACACTCAATCAAGCTTGCCTGCTGATTTTAATCAATACATTTTTTTAAAGCTGGGTAATCATAATTTTGATAGAGCAGATGGTTTTGTAAAGGCTGAATTTAAAACTCCAGAGCAGTTTAAAAAAAATATATTTTTTAAGTATTTTTTAAAGGCAAAATTAGAAGTTTTGCAAACCACGCGCCCTATTGTGCGCAATGAAAATTTAAGTCCTGCTAGTTTTAAAATTTTAAAAATTCCTTTTGATAAAGCTCCTCAAGGTGTATTAAAAAAAGATGAAATCGCAAATTTAATAGCCAAAAGCAATATAAGAGAAAATATGATTTTAAAATATAATATGTTTAAAACCAAAACCCTTATACAAAGAAATGATTCTGTTTATGGGGTTATCAAAGATGGGGATTTAAGCATGATAATAGAATTAAAAGCCTTGCAAAGCGGGAATTTAAACCAAAGAATTCGCCTTAAAAATAAAGATGGAAAAGTCGTGCATGGTAAAGTTATTAGTAAAAATTATGTGGAGCTAAAATGAGAAAAATTTTAGTAGGTATTAGCGGGGCTAGTTCTTGTGAACTTGGTTTTTTATTATTAAAACATTTAAAAGAAAAAGGGCAAATTTATGCCATTATAAGTAAAAATGCAAAAATAAGCTTTGTAAAAGAAAATTCTCTTTTAGAAAATATAGACTTTTTGCAATACATAAAAGATAAATTTGAACTTGAACATGTAAATTTTTTAGATAATGAAGATATTAGTCAATGTGTTGCAAGTGGATCTTTTGGCATAGAAACGACTTTTATCACACCTTGCTCTATTAACACTTTAGCAAAAATTGCTTGTGGTATAAATGATACTTTACTTACAAGAGCTGCAGGAGTGGCTTTAAAAGAACGCAAAAAACTCATACTTGGGGTAAGGGAAATGCCCTATTCTACTTTAATTTTAGAACAAATGGCTAAACTTTCTAGCTATGGAGTCATCATCGCTCCTCCTGTAATGGCAAGTTATGCTAAGATTGATAATTTGGAAAAACTATATGAATTTATCATAGGAAAATGGCTTGATCTAGCAAATATTGAGCATAATTTATACCAAAGGTGGCAATGATGGCTAGTTGTATATACCCAGGGACATTTGATCCTATCACTAATGGACATTTAGATGTGATCATTCGAGCTAGCAAGATGTTTAAAGAAGTAGTCGTAGCCATAGCTAAAAGTGAGAGCAAAAAGCCTATGTTTAGCTTAGAACATAGAGAAAAAATGGTAAAAATTGCTACAAAAGACTTAAAAAATGTTAAAATTACAACTTTTGATAACTTACTAGTAGATCTTGCTAAAAATTTGCAAATAAATATCATTATAAGAGGCTTAAGAGCGGTGAGTGATTTTGAGTATGAATTGCAACTTGGTTATGCAAATCACATGCTTTGGGAAGATTTTGAAACCATATATCTTATGCCAAATTTAAAAAATTCTTTTATTTCAAGCTCCATAGTAAGATCAATTTGTGCTCATAATGGTGATGTGAGCAAGCTTGTGCCAAAAGAAATTATACCTTTATTAAAGGAGAGAGATTGTATATAGCTTTTGAAGGGGTTGATTGTGTGGGTAAAAGCACGCAAATAGAGCTTTTAAAAAAATATTTTCATAATGTATTTTTTACTAAAGAGCCAGGTGGAAGTGAGCTTGGAGTGCATTTGAGAAAAATTTTATTAGAAAGTAAAATACAATTTTCTAAAAAGGCTGAGCTTTTGCTTTTTTTAGCAGATAGAGCAAATTTAATCGACATGCATTTAGCGCATAATAAAAACAAACTTATCATTTCAGATCGTAGTTTTATTTCTAATATGGCTTATGCAAGATGTGATTTTGATCAAAATATTTTATTTGAGTTAAATTCTTTTGCCACAGGTGGGCTTTTTCCACAAAAGGTTGTGTTTTTGCATGGTTCTAAAGAGCTTATCGCACAAAGACTTTCTAAAAAAGATTTAGATAGTATTGAAAAAAGAGGGATTGAGTATTTTTTAAATATACAAAAAGCTTTAGAAGAAACTTTAGAGTTTTTAAAAACTAAAATAGATATAAAAATTTTAAAATTAGATGCTTCTTTGAGTATTGAAATTTTACATGAAAAGATTAAGGAATTTATAGATGATTAATGCTTTAAAAGGAATGAAAGATTTACAAGATGATCAAGCTGTTCTTTATGAAAAAGTAGTAAAAACTTGTAAAGAAGTAGCTAAAAACTATGGTTTTACTTTTATTAATTGTCCGCATTTAGAACTTACTAAGCTTTTTAAAAGAAGCGTTGGGGAAAGCTCTGATATAGTTGGCAAAGAAATGTATGAATTTGTTGATAAAGCAGGCAATGAAGTGTGTTTGAGGCCTGAAGGGACAGCTGGGGTGGTAAGATCATACATAGAAGCTAAAATGGATAAGGCTCAAAGTGTTAAAAGATGGTTTTATCATGGTTCTATGTTTCGCTATGAAAGGCCACAAAAAGGAAGATTACGTGAATTTCATCAATTTGGAGTAGAAAGCTTTGGTATAGCAAGTGTGTATGAGGATGCGAGTATTATTTTAATGCTAAATGAAATTTTTAAACGCTTAGAAATTCATACAAGTTTGAAGATTAATTCTTTAGGCTGTAAAGAATGTATGGGTGTATATAAAGAAAAACTCATAGCTTTTTTAAATTCTAAAGAAGGTTTTTGTGAGGATTGTTTAAGAAGAAAAGATTTAAACCCTATTAGAGTGCTTGATTGTAAAAATGATCATTGTCAAAGTTTAATCGAAAATGCGCCAAAACTAAGTGAAAATTTATGCCCATGTTGTAAGAAAGATTATGAAAAATTGCAAAAACTTTTAAAAGAAAATGATGTTGAATTTGAATGTGATGAAAAATTAGTGCGTGGGCTTGATTATTATTCTAAAAGTGCATTTGAGTTTGTTAGCGATGAAATCGGTGCTAAAGCTGCTGTAGCAGGTGGTGGAAGATATGATAGATTGATTGAATACTTAGATGGTAAAAGTGGCTATGGCGTGGGTTTTGCTATGGGTATAGAAAGGATTATGGCTATTTTAGAGCAAAAACAAAGCGTAAAATCAAGAGAAGGAATTTATCTTTGTGCTATGGATGAAGCTTATATAGATGCTATTTTTAAACTAGCAAATACTTTAAGAAAAAAACATAAAGTATATATAAGTTATGAAGCAAAAAAACTTGCAAAGCATTTAAACCAAGCAGATAATACTAATGCTAAAATCTTTTTGTGTATAGGCGAAGATGAAATGCAAAAAGAAGAGATTTTTTATAAAAATTTAGATAGTAAAGAAAATAAAAATATAAAATTAGCAAATTTGGAGAATGAGTTATGATTGATTATGGTATTAATATTTGGGGTGCGAATAATTTTATCATTGAAAATGGCAAAGTATGTGTAAATCATGGTAAAAAACCTGCCATTATAGATATAGTAAATACTTTGCGTGATGATGGTTATAAGGGGCCATTGTTACTTCGTTTTCCTCATTTAATCCATAAGCAAATTGAGCAAATTTATGATAAATTTGCTAAAGCAAAAAAAGAATTTAATTATAAAGGTTCTTTTAATGCTGTATATCCTTTAAAAGTCAATCAATATCCAGGTTTTGTAAAAAATTTAGTTAATCTAGGTAAAGAATATAACTATGGCTTAGAGGCAGGAAGTAAGGCTGAGCTTTTACTAGCTATGGCTTATAATAATGAAGGTGCACCTATAACGGTTAATGGTTTTAAAGATAAAGAACTTATAAACATGGGCTTTATAGCGTGTGAAATGGGTTATAATATCACTTTAACTATGGAAGGACTTAATGAGCTTGAAGCAATGATTGAAATTGCTAAAAATCGTTTTAAGCCAAAGCCAAATATAGGCTTAAGGGTGCGTTTGCATTCAGCTGGGGTAGGAATTTGGGCAAAAAGTGGTGGTATAAATTCAAAATTTGGTTTAACATCTACTGAGCTTATTGAAGCGGTAAATCTTTTAAAAGCTAATAAACTTTTAGATCAATTTACTATGATACATTTTCATTTAGGCTCACAAATTACTGAAATTCATCCTTTGAAAAAAGCTTTAAATGAAGCGGGCAATATCTACACTGAGCTTAGAAAAATGGGTGCAAAAAATTTAAAAGCTATTAATCTTGGCGGGGGTTTGGCAGTAGAATACTCTCAGTTTAAAAATGAAACAAGTAGAAATTACACCTTAAGTGAGTATGCAAACGATGTTGTGTTTATTTTAAAAAGCATTGCAGAACAAAAAAAAGATTTAGAGCCTGATATTTTTATAGAAAGTGGGCGTTTTGTGGCGGCTAATCATGCTGTTTTAGTAGCGCCTGTTTTAGAGCTTTTTTCTCAAGAATACACAGAAAGCAAGCTTTTATTAAAAGATAAAAATCCAAAACTTATTGATGAACTTTATGATTTGTATAAAAACATTAAAGCCTCTAATGCACTTGAGTATTTACATGATAGTATTGATCATATGGAGAGTATTTTAACCTTGTTTGATTTGGGTTATGTGGATTTACAAGATCGCTCTAATAGTGAAATTTTAGTGCATTTGATTATGAGAAAAGCTATTTCTTTGGTGGGTGATCAAGCTGATTTATCGAGTTTGCAAAATGAAGTACAAGAAAAATATTTAGTGAATTTTTCAGTATTTCAGTCTTTACCTGATTTTTGGGGTTTAGAGCAAAATTTCCCTATTATGCCACTTGATAGACTTAATAAAAAACCTACAAGAAGTGCAAGTATATGGGATATAACTTGCGATAGCGATGGAGAAATTTCTTATTCTAAAGATAATCCTTTGTTTTTGCATGATATTGATGTAGAAGCTGAAGATTATTTTTTAGGATTTTTCTTAGTGGGAGCTTATCAAGAAGTCCTTGGTATGAAGCATAATCTTTTTACACATCCAACCGAAGCTTGTATAAGTATTAATGAAAAGGGTTTTGAAGTAGAAAGCGTACTAGAGGCTCAATCTATTTTAGATACCTTAGAAGATCTTGACTATGATATTCATGCAATTATGGATAATATTAATGAAAAAATTTATGCTTCAAAACTTGTTAATGAAAATCAAAAAAAGCATATTTTGGGTGAAATTTATTTATTCTTAAATGATAATGGATATTTAAAAAGCATAGGTTCTAAATGAGTATTTTTAAACTAATCAAAGAAGATTTTTCTATGCCAAAACAAAAAGATCCTGCATATAGATCTTGGATGGAATTAGTTTTTAACTATCCTGGTGTTTGGGCTGTGGTAAATTATCGCTTTGCGCATTTTTTTTATCAAAATGGTTTTAAAAAAATAGCAAGGATTATTAGTGGAATTTCTCAGTTTTTAACAGGGGTTGATTTGCATCCTGGAGCTACGCTAGGTAGAAGGATATTTATAGATCATGCAAGTGGGGTTGTGATTGGTGAGACTTCTATTATAGGTGATGATGTTTTGATTTATCAAGGTGTTACTTTGGGTGGAACGAGTTTAGATAAAAATACCAAAAGACACCCCACTATAGAAGATGGCGTGATTATAGGTTCTGGTGCTAAAATTTTAGGCAATATTACCATAGGTAAAAATGCAAAAATAGGCTCAAATGCAGTTGTATTAAAAGATGTTGGACCAAATTTAACAGCTATTGGCATACCTGCTTATATTAAAGAATATGGCAAGATTGATTATGAAGAAAAAATCGCTAAATTAGAAGCAAGGCTTGCTATTTTAGAAGAAAAGCTAAATAAAGAGGATAAATGATAGCAATTACAGGTGGAGGCACAGGAGGGCATTTAGCTATAGCTAGATGTTTATTACAAAGTGCAAGAAAACAAGGTATAGAATGCATTTACATAGGAAGTGAAAATGGCCAAGATAGACTTTGGTTTGAAAATGAAGATGATTTTTATAAAAAATACTTTCTAAGTTCTCAAGGCGTTGTTAATAAAAAAGGCTTGGCTAAGGTTCAATCGTTTTTGCATATTGTAAAACTTGCAAGAAAAACAAAACAAATTTTAAAAGAACATAATATTAAAGTAGTTTTTAGTGTGGGTGGATATAGCAGTGCTCCAGGTGCTTTTGGTGCTTTAATGGCAAATATCCCACTTTTAATCCATGAGCAAAACTCAAAAATGGGAAGTTTAAATTCGCTTTTAAAGCCTTTTTCTAAAGCTTTTTTTACTGCTTTTGATGATCAAATTAATAAAGCAAATACTTTCTTTTGTCCTTATCCTATTAGTGAAATTTTTTCACAAAAAGCAAGAGTGAGAAAAGAATTAAAAAATATTATTTTTCTTGGTGGCTCTCAAGGGGCTAAATTTATAAACGATCTTGCTTTAGAAAATGCTTTATACTTTAAAGAAAAAGGTATAAATATCATTCATCAATGTGGTAAGAATGATTATGAAAGATGTAAAAAAGCTTATGAGGATTTAAATGTCAATGCAGAGCTTTTTGATTTTGATAAAAACATTATAGATAAAATTTCTAAAGCAGATTTAGCCATATCAAGATCAGGTGCAAGCAGTCTTTTTGAGCTTAGTGCAAATTTACTTCCTTGTATTTTTATTCCTTATCCATATGCGGCTAAAAATCATCAGTATTTTAATGCTTTGTATTTAAAAGAGCGTAATTTGTGTGAAATTTTAACTCAAGAAGAGAAACATCAATTTTTAAATTTGGTAGAAAATTTCTCACTAGAAGAAAAATCTATAGCCTTGCAAGAGTTAAAAAGTGAAAATGGTGCAGATTTTATGATAGAAAAAGCAAAACAAATGGGGTTTATTTAAATAAAATACTCCCCAAACGCACCATATTTGAGCCACATTTTATAGCTAGTTCAAAATCCCCACTCATGCCCATAGAGCAAATTTTTGCCCCGTGTTTTTGTAAATTTTCATAGATTTTAAAAGTTTGCTCAAAACTTTCTTGAACTTTTTCCTCATCCATAGAACCTATACACATAATGCCTATAAGGTTTAAATTTTTACACTCTTCTTGTATTTGCAAGTATTCTTCTATGGCTTTATTTTGCTCTATGCCACTTTTAGAACTTTCATTAGCAGTATTTATTTCTAATAAAGTATCTAATTTATAATCAAGTCTTTTATCTACAGCTTTGGCGCTTTTTAAACCATTGCAAGATTGCCAAAGTAACGGGTTTTGTTTGATTAAAAGATTGATTTTGTTACTTTGAAGATTACCTATAAAATGCCACTTGATTTCTAAGTCTTGAAGTTTTTCTTTTTTTAAAGCTAAAGCTTGGACTTGATTTTCTCCAAACTCTACAACACCTTGCTTAAAAAGCTCTCGAATTTGTTCATCTTGAACATACTTGCTAGCTGCTACTAAACGCACATTTTGTTTTATGGTTTTTTCAAAAATACTTTCTAAATTCATCTTTTCCTACATCAATTCATATAATTTTTTACGCTCACTTGAGCTTCCTATGCCAAGTTGCATACGATATTTAGTGATAGTTCTACGCCCTAGTTGTACACTTGGGAATTCTTTTTGAGTGAGTTCAAGAATTTTTAAATCACTCAAAGGCTTTTTAGGATTTTCTTTTTTAATTAAATTACTAAGAAAATCTTTAATAGTTGCATTAGAAGTTTCACCATCATCCACTGCAGTGGTAAAGAAAGACTTTAAGGGTATTAAGCCTCTGTCACAACTTAAGTATTTATTTGCAATTGCTCTTGAAATGGTAGAAGCATTTCTTTCAAGATCTTGCGCTAAGTCTTTAAGCTGCATAGGTTTAATATCCCCGCCCATGAAAAAATCATATTGATATTCTATAATCATAAGCCCTAGTTTATAAAGGGTAGCTTTACGCATGGCTAGCGCGTCAATTAAATTTTTAGCATCTTTTAAATAAGCACTTAAAAACTCATGATCTAAGCCATCTGCTTCAAAAGCAATTTCAGGGTAATAATCATCATTGATTTTAATTTTAATTTCACCATTTTCTTGATAAATAAATATATCAGGAATGATTTCCATACTCTCTTCAAAATATTCTAAAAAAGGCGGAATAGAGATTTTTTTAATTATCGCTATAGCCTTTTTATACAAAGGATCTTTGATAAAATCTTTTGCATTTTCTAAATTTAAAATCAACATTTTGCAAAACTCATAAAGCTCATCATCTAAGTCAAAATGTTCTAGTGCAAAAATAAAAGCTTCTTGATTATCTTTTGCCCCTACTCCAACGGGATCAAGATATTTAAATCTTTGCCTGATTTTTTCTACTTCTAAAGGATCAAATTCACCTAAAATTTCCTCATCATACTCAAAATAACCTTCATGATTTAAACATTCTATGATTTTTTCAGCAATGGTTTGGGATTTTTTAGTAGGAAAAAATGGTGGTATGATTTGCTCGCTTAAAAGTTCATACACATTTTTTACTTCCAAGCTTTTTGCGTCAATCATTTGCGTGGTGGTATTTTTACTAAAATATTCTTGATAATACTTGTTTTGATTGCTTGTAATACTTGAGTTTTCTTTGATCTCTATAAAAGGATTTTCTTTAGCAAATTCATCTAAGCTTTCTTTTAGATCTTCAATATTAGCTTGCAATATAGGAAGCCAAGATCTTAAGGTTTGTGATAGTTTTGCTTTTTGCGTTATAGAGGTTTTTTGTTTAAGCATTATTCAAGTCTAAACTCACTTCCAAGATAGTATTTTTTAACATCTTCATTATGTGCAATTTCATTAGCATTGCCACTAGCTAGCAACCTTCCACTTCTAATCACATAAGCTCTATCGCAAATTGCTAAAGTTTCTCTTACATTATGATCAGTGATTAAAACACCTATATTCATAGCTTTTAAGTCATTAATCAAGCTTTGAATTTCACTCACTGCGATAGGATCAACCCCAGCAAATGGTTCATCTAAAAGTAAAAATTTAGGATCGCACATAAGCGATCTTGCTATCTCACAACGCCTTCTTTCACCCCCACTTAAACTCATACCTTTTCTGTGTCTAATAGGTTCTATGCTAAGTAATTCTAGCATTTGTTCTATCTTTTGTTCTAATAAATTTTTATCCTTATATATTACTTGGGCGGCTAAAAGTAAATTTTCTTCCACACTTAAATCTTTAAAAACACTACTTTCTTGAGGTAAATACCCAATGCCAAGTTTTGCTCTTTTATTAAGCGGTTCTTTTGTGATATCTTGTGAGTCTAAAAACACCTGCCCACTTGTTGGCAAAATAAGCCCACATATCATATAAAAACTCGTAGTTTTTCCTGCTCCATTAGGCCCTAAAAGTCCTACAACTTCTCCGCTTTGCACTTCTAGTGAAACATCGTGTATGATTTTTGTTTTTTTAATGATTTTTTCTAAATTTCTAGCCTCTAGCTTACTCATGTATTATATACTTTCTTTTATTTTCATAAGGAATGATTTGTAAAATTATATTAAAAATTTGATATTTATCTAAGTATTTTTTTAATTTTTCATCACCCCACTCTACCAAATGCAAACCCTCTTCAAAAAAATTTTCAATCAAACCATTTTTTAAAAGTCCATCAAAACCTTCTTGATAAATATCATAATGATATATTTTACCTTGTTGAAAATCATACTCTTGCATGATAGAAAATGTAGGAGAATTAAGTGTTTTTTCTACTCCAAGAAATTGAGCATAATTTTGCACCAAAGTGGTTTTACCGCTTGCTAAATCCCCTTGAAGTAAAATAACTCCATTTTTAGGCAAAATTTCACAAAGCTTATAAAGCTCATTTTGGCTTAAAATCATTTCTTTCATTGAATTTTTACCACATATTTTTCTTGCATAGCTTTTGGTATGCTTTTGGTTGTTGGTATGTCTAAAACTTTATAGATATTAGTATATTCTATAAATTTAATGCTTATTTCATCGCCAATTTTTACTTCTTTACTAGCCTTAACCACTTGATTGTTTATACTTACTACGCCACTTTTGCACATATCCTCTGAAATAGCACGACGCTTAGTAATATTAACTACATTTAAAAACTTATCTATTCTCATAAAAATATTTTATCAAAAAATACAAGAAAATGTTATAAAATGTTTAAATATTTTACATTATATTAAGCTAAATTCGTTAAATTTTACAATCATTTTTTACAAAGAGGAAAGACAATGAAAAAAGATATCAAAAAAGTGGTTTTGGCATATTCTGGTGGACTTGATACAAGTATAATTTTAAAATGGCTACAAGATGAGTATAAATGTGAAGTGGTAACTTTCACAGCAGATATTGGACAAGGTGAAGAGCTTGAGCCTGCTAGAAAAAAAGCACTTTCTTTGGGCGTAAAAGAAGAAAATATTTTTATTCAAGATTTAAAAGATGAATTTGTAAAAGATTATGTGTTTCCTATGTTTAGAGCAAATGCTATTTATGAGGGAGAATATTTACTAGGTACAAGTATAGCAAGACCTTTGATAACAAAAGCTTTAGTAGAAATAGCAAATAAAACAAAAGCAGATGCTATTAGTCACGGAGCAACCGGTAAAGGGAATGATCAAGTGCGTTTTGAATTAGGTGCTTTGGCACTAAATCCAAATTTAGCCATCATTGCTCCTTGGAGAGAATGGGATTTAAATAGCCGTGAAAAACTCTTAGCTTATGCGCAAAAACATGGTATTGATATAGCTAAAAAGCCAGGTAAATCACCTTATTCTATGGATGCAAATTTATTGCATATTTCTTATGAGGGTTTAGTACTTGAAGATCCTGCGGCTAAACCTGAAGCAGATATGTGGCGCTGGGTGAAAGATTTAAAAGAAACTCCAAATGAAAGCGAAGTGATAGAGCTTGAGTTTAGTAAAGGCGATTTATGTACTATTAATGGAGAAAAAATGTCTCCTGCGCAGCTTTTAGCAAAACTTAACGAGCTTGGTGCAAAACATGGTATAGGTCGTCTTGATATTGTCGAAAATCGCTATGTGGGTATGAAAAGTAGAGGTTGTTATGAAACCCCAGGTGGAAGCATACTTTTAAAAGCACACCGCGCTATAGAAAGTATCACTCTTGATAGAGAAGCAGCGCATTTAAAAGATGAATTAATGCCAAAATATGCAAGTTTAATTTATAATGGCTATTGGTTCTCACCTGAAAGATTAATGCTTCAAGCCTTAATTGATGAGTCGCAAAAATATGTAAATGGTAAAGTTAAACTTGAATTATATAAAGGTAATGTAATGGTAATAGGCAGAGAAAGTGCGAATGATAGTTTATTTAGTGAGGCTTATTGTACTTTTGAAGAAGATGTTGTGTATGATCAAAAAGATGCAGCAGGCTTTATAAGATTAAATGCTTTGAGATTTATCATCGCAGGTAAAAATGGAAGAAAATTTTAAAAAGGAAAACAATGAAAGTATTATTAATTAAAGATGTAAAAAGCCTAGGAAAAGCAGGAGAAGTTAAAGAAGTAAAAGATGGATATGGACAAAATTTTTTAATTGCCAAAGGTTTTGCTAAAGCTGCTACACATGAAGTTTTAAAACAGTATGAAGCAGAGCAAAAGAAAAAGGCAGAAAATTTAAGATTTGAGCTTGCAAATTTGGAAAAATTAAAAGAAGAATTATCTAAAATCACTATTTGTATAGCTAAGCCTGTAGGAGCTAATGGAAGCTTGTTTGGTGGGGTTACTAAAGATGAAATCGCACATGCATTAAAAGATCAAAAAGGCATAGAGCTTGATAAAAAAAGCTTAGAATGCGATACTATAAAAGAACTTGGTGTGCATGAAATTTCAGCAAAATTAGGCCATGCAATTCATGCTGTATTTAAGCTAGAAGTTAAAGGAGAATAATGTTTCACGCAACTACAATTTTAGCTTATAAAGGTAAAAATAAATCTGTAATTGGTGGAGATGGACAAGTAAGTTTTGGAAACACTGTTTTAAAAAATAATGCAGTTAAAATTAGAAAATTAAATAATGGAAAAGTATTAGCAGGTTTTGCAGGAAGCACTGCTGATGCTTTTAATCTTTTTGATATGTTTGAAAAACTACTTTCTAGTTCTAAGGGTGATTTATTAAAAGCTGCGATAGATTTTTCAAAAGAATGGCGTAAGGATAAATACCTAAGAAAACTTGAAGCAATGATGCTAGTATTAGATAGAGATCATATATTTTTACTTTCAGGAACTGGAGATGTAGTTGAGCCTGAAGATGGCGCTATAGCTGCTATTGGTAGTGGGGGTAATTATGCACTTTCTGCAGCAAGAGCTTTAGCTAAACACTCAAGTTTAGATGAAGAAGAATTAGTTAAAGAAAGCTTGCAAATTGCTGGTGAAATTTGCATTTATACAAATACAAATATTAAAACTTATGTAATTGAGGATGATAAATGAATTTAACTCCAAAAGAGATTGTAAAATTTTTAGATGATTATGTAATTGGGCAAAAAAATGCCAAAAAAATCATAGCAATTGCTTTAAGAAATCGTTATAGAAGAATGCAGCTTAGCCCTGAACTTCAAGATGATATCATGCCAAAAAATATTTTAATGATAGGATCAACTGGGGTTGGTAAAACAGAGATTGCAAGACGCCTTGCTAAGATGATGGGACTTCCTTTTGTAAAAGTTGAAGCAAGTAAATATACTGAAGTTGGTTTTGTTGGGCGTGATGTAGAAAGTATGGTTAGAGATTTAGCTAATGCCGCTTTAAATTTAGTAAAAAATGAAGAAAAAGAAAAAAATAAAGACAAAATTAATGAATTTATAGAAAATAAGATTTTAGAAAAACTTTTACCACCTTTACCAAAGGGTGTTAGCGAAGAAAAACAAGAAGAGTATCAAAATTCTTTAGAAAAAATGCGTGTGAAATTAAAAGCTGGTGATTTAGATGATAGCACAATAGAAGTTGAAATTTCACAAAGTGTATTTGATACTAATCCAAATTTACCACCTGAAATGGGTGCTATGCAAGATATAGTAAAAGTTATTGGTGTGGGTAGTAAAAAAATTAAAAAAGAAATGAAAGTAAAAGATGCAAGAATAGCTTTAGCTCAAGAAGCAAGTGAGAAAATTCTTGATATGGAAAGTATTAAAGGCGAGGCTTTAAGAAGAGCAGAAAATGAAGGGATTATTTTTATCGATGAGATAGATAAAGTAGCAGTTTCAAGCTCAAATTCAAACCGCCAAGATCCAAGCAAAGAAGGGGTGCAAAGAGATTTGCTTCCTATAGTTGAAGGTAGTACTATACAAACTAAATTTGGACCTTTAAAAACTGATCATATTTTATTTATTGCTGCAGGTGCTTTTCATCTAAGTAAGCCAAGTGATTTAATCCCTGAACTTCAAGGGCGTTTTCCTTTAAGAGTTGAGCTTGATTCGCTAGATGAGGATGCTTTATATGCTATTTTAACAAGACCTAAAAATTCATTACTAACACAATATATTGAGCTTTTAAAAACTGAAAATGTAGAGCTTGTTTTTGAAGATGAGGCTATTAGAGAAATAGCAAAAATAGCAAGCAAGGCTAATGAAGAAATGCAAGATATTGGTGCAAGACGCTTACACACGGTGGTGGAAAAACTTTTAGAAGATATTAGTTTTGAAGCAGATGAATATGCAGGTAAAGTATATAAAATAGATGATTTTAAAGTGCAAGTTAAGCTTGGAGATATCATAGAAAATAAAGATTTAGCTAGGTATATCTTGTGAAAAGTGGCTTTATAAGCATAGTGGGTAGAACTAATGCGGGAAAAAGTTCTATCCTTAATTCTTTATTAGAAGAAAAAGTTGCTATGGTTTCTCATAAGCAAAATGCTACAAGAAGAAAGATTAATGCGATTATAATGCATGAAAACCATCAGCTTATTTTTATAGATACACCAGGTTTGCATGTAAGCTCTAAGGCTATGAATCAGCTTATGATTGATTTGGCGATTAAAAGCATTGCGGATTGTGATGTGATTTTATTTGTAGCTAGTATTTATGATGATATTAAAGATTATGAAAATTTTTTAAGTTTAAACCCTAAAGTGCCACATATTGTATTAATCAATAAGGTTGATTTAGTAAAAAAAGAGGTTTTGCTTAAAAAATTAAGCGAGTATTCTCAGTTTAGCTCACATTTTAGTGCTATTATCCCCTATTCTGCTAAGCAAAAATTTTATAAAAAAATTCTTTTAGATGAGATGATTAAGTATTTGCCTGAACATCCGTATTATTTTGATCCTGAGTTTATTACTACCACAAATGAAAAGGATATTTATAGAGATTTTATCTTAGAAGCTATATATGAAAATTTAAGTGATGAAATTCCTTATAGCACTGAAGTAAAAATAGAAAAAATCAAAGAACTAGAGCAAATTTATTATATCAATGCTATTATCATTACAGATAGTAATTCTCACAAAGGAATGATACTAGGTAAAGATGGAGCTACAATTAAGCGTATAGGCAAAGAAGCTAGGGTTAAAATAGAAAAATTAGCACAAAAAAAGGTAATGCTAAAATTATTCGTTCAACTTGAGAAAAATTGGCACAAAAACGAGCAAAACCTTAAGAAAATCCTTTATGATGAGTAAAAAAGTCATCAAAAAAGATTTTCTTGCTTATGAAAAACTTTTATATATTAAATTTGCAAATCCTATTAGTGAAGATGAAATTTTAAAAAAGAGCTTTGAAGAGCTTGGTCTTAAAGATGATTTTTCTTATAAGCTAAAGTATTTTCAAGATAAATCTTTTACTCATGTATTTTTGTGCAAGTATGAAGATATTTTAGATATTGATTATATAATCCCAGAACCCCTACTTTTTGAAGTGTATTTTAAGAATGATGTAAATAGTGAAAATCTTGCATTATTATTTAAAGAAAAATATATAGTTTTAGTGGAGTATTTGGGGTGTGATTTTCAAAATTGTAAAGTTATACCATTAAATGTTTATGATAAAATATATAATGAAAAATTAAAAAATACTTATAAGCACATTATAAGCATAGATGATACTCAAAATCTTAGCAGTTTTGATAAATTTAATAGTAATATTTTTTATCAAAAATTGTTAAAAAATTGTGATAAAATCAAGGTTAATTTTACCAGCAAAGAAAAAATAAATCATTTAAAATCTTTTAGTTTTAAGATTTTACTAGCTTTTGTTTGTGGAGTTTTACTAGCTTTTGTTTATCCTTTGTATTTGTATACACAAAAATCATTTTATGAAAATGAGAAAACAAAATATGAAAATTTAATAAAAAAGCAAGATGGTATTTTAGGGCAAGCAAAAATAAATCAAAAACAGAATCAAGAGTATAAAAAACTACAAGAAGAAAATGAGTTAAAGATTAATTTGTTGCAAAAATTTTATACAAATGCACTTTGTTATAAAGATTTTTATGATTTTTTAAGAGTTTTAAATTCTCATCAAGCTTATATAGAGGCTTTGTATGTTAAAAATAATGATTTTATTGTAGAACTTAAAAATGACTATGAATTTTATGAAGATTTTAAAAAACATCATTTTGTATTAAAAAATAAAGAAGTTAATAATGGAAAAATCACTCTTGTTTTTGAAAAATCTTTATAAAAATTTAGAAAATATCTTTGCTAGGTTATCTGGGCGTGAATTTGCACTAGCTTTGATAGTTGCTTTTGTTTTTGGTTTTTTCATGGTTTATATGAGTGTTTTTGATAATTTTGAAAAACAAATGAAGTTGTCAAAAGATGAACTATATGTTTTACAAACAAAATACGAGCAAAAACAAGAAATGATTTCTGATTTAAAAGAAGATGAAAATATATCTTATAACGAGCAGTCATTCTTGAGTTTAGACAAGGACTATCAAAGCATTTTAAAAGATATTGAGAGAAATCTTTCTAAAGTAAGGTCTTTACAAATCCAAAGTTATAAAAGTCAAGATGAATATTTTACTTATTATGAATTAAAATTGAGTTTTGTTAGTGATTTTTATTTTTTAATGCAATTTTTACAAAAACTAGATCCTTATATAAAAGTTAAAAATTTAGAGCTTACAAAATATGAAAATAAACTAAAAATCACACTAAAACTTATTTTTACTCTAGTATAAAAATGATTTTTTTGATAAAATTCATCTAAACATGGCAAGCGATCGCTTCTTTCGAAGAGGAAAGTCCGAGCTGCAATAAGACAAGGATTCCATCTAATGGATGGCTAGGGCAACCTAAGGGAAAGTGCAACAGAAAGAAAACTACCATATTTTTATGGAAAAGGTGAAACGGTAGAGTAAGAGCCTACCAGTAGCTTTGGTAACAAAGCTAGCTATGTAAACCCAATCTGCAGCAAGAAGGGGTGGTTTTTGTCTTATAATATAACCCTTCGCTTGAACTTGTTTGCAAAAACAAGTCTAGATAAATGATCGCTCTTGACAGAACTCGGCTTATCGCCATGTTTTACTTCATATAAGCAGAAGCTTTTTTGAGTTTTTGCAAATTTTTTGCTACTTCATCTTGCTTTTTTTTCATAAAAGCTATTGCTTCATTAGTAAGTGCCAAGGCTTCATTAGGACAATCTTTAAAATCAGGTTTTTCGATGAGTTTAACTATTTTTTCCACATCTTCAGTATATACAGCTAGTTTAAACTCATCTATCCATTTTTTTTCACTCATTTTTGATGTACTTCCCTCCAAGCTTCTAGTAAGCCTTTTACTACATTTATTACTTCATCTACTCTAGCCTCATTATTTTCTATGTTTGCTAAAGAAAGAAGTTGTAATTCTCTTGTATATAAGCCACTCAGATAATGTGCTACATCTCCACCTTTTTCATAGTCAAGACAGTTAATAAGCTCAACAAAAATAGCACTAGCTCTTTTTACATAATACACTCTTTCTTCTATATTTTCATTTTGTATAGCTATTTTTATCCTACTTGCAAAGCGTAGAATCCCTCCGTATAACATCTCTATAAGTTTTTCTTGAGATTCTACGCCTGCTTGGCTTTGTGAATATGCATTATAAACTGCACTATTTACCATTTAAATCCTTTCTTATTTTAAGAATTTTGATTATTTGCTGCATTAATCATATTAGCAATAACGCTTGCTTGATTATTTAATTTAGAAATAATACTATCATATGCTGCCCATGTTGACCACATAGTATCATATTTTGTATCAATAGAGCTTTTTGTATTTTCTATGGTTTCATTCAAATTCTTTGATTCTTTTGTTAAAGAAGCTTTATACCCACCAAAAGAACCTTCTGAACTCATCATTTCTCTCATGGTGTTTTTAAGCACGCCAAAAGTTCCAGTTTCTTCTTTCCAATTTGAATACATAGTTTTAGGACTTAAGCCAAATTGTTTTAAAAACTCTTCTTTACCTTGAATTTCTAAATCGCTTCCTGAAGTTCCTTTAATTTTAAATTGAATTTTTTGATCAGGACTTCCTTGATTGATAATTTCAAAACTAGCCTCTAAACCTTCTAAACCAAAGCTATTAATATGATCAACTAAATTCTGAGCCATTTCTTCATCTGTACTTCCCGTTAGCACAAAAGGATCGCCATTTTTTGTTTTAGTTAAATCTATGGTTTCTTCATTATAAATAATTTTAAATTCTGAATCACTAAAATCAATACCATTTGGGTTTTTGCTTGCAAATCCTCCAACCTTTTCTCCGCTTAAGTTTATATCTTCAAAACCATTGCTTCCTACAAAAAATCTTTCGGCCATTTCTGGATCTTCACTAAATTTGGTATTAAATTTAGAAGAATCAAAAGTCATGGTTCCATTAGATATAGTAAGTCCATAATCAGCTAAAGACAAACTAACTTTAGATGATATTTTTGTCCCTTCTGAAGTTTCACTATCTCCAACTGTGATTGTTCCATCAACTGTGATAGTTTGAAGTAAAATATTATTAATTTGAGATTTTATATTTGAGATCGCATTAACACCTACAAAATTTCCTTTTGTCCCTGCATCAGGATCATATTTTGTAGCTGCTGTAAGATTTAACATTAAATCATTATAAGCAGTTGCTAAACTTTCTAAAGATTCAGCTATGGCAGCTGTATCTTGAGTCACATTAAAGCTTATTTCACCTTTTTGTTTAAGTTCTAAGGTGGTATCTGGGCTTATATCTGTGATAGTGTTGGTTGGTCTAGTCATTTGAACACCATCTACACTAAAAATAGCATCCATTCCTTTTTGGATATGATTTTTATTATCTTTAGAAACATTATATCCTTGTGGAGTGCTAGTATCTAAAGTAATACCAAATTTATCTTTCAATAATGAAGTAGCTTTGTCATCTCTAGTATAATTTGCTTTATCAATATTACCATCTTCATCTACAGCATAGCCTCCATCAAAAATACCAAGTTCAGCTCCATTGGTTGTTTTGAAAGTTGCTCCTGTATCTGTTAGTTCTAAATTAACCTTACCACCGGTTTTTTTGCTAATTTGTTCAGCTAAACTATCATAAGTAGTATTTTCATCGATATCTATGGTATATCTATCATAAGTATCACCATTTTTAACTACAAAAGTTAAAGAGGTTTTGCCATCTCCTGAATTTAATAATTTATCACTTCCATTTGGTTTGTAAGTAAGAGATCCGCTAATTTGAGTTTTATCTGTATTGCCTTGTTGTCTAAAACCAAATAAACCACCAGCGCTAATACTATTTTTATCAAGCTCCCATCCCATACCTTTTAAGAGATCTTCATCACCTGAAAAAGAAATATTGTTTTGCGTTCCAGTATCTTTGCTTTGTACTACTAAACGATATGGGTTTTCTTTATCTCCAGTATTGACTATTTTAGCTTCTACTTTGCCGCCTGTAGCAGAGTTGATTTTTTCAGCAAGTTGAGCTACGGTAGTGCTTTGATCAATTTCTATTTTATATTCTTTTCCATCTTGTGTGATTGTAAAAGATTTGGTGCCACTTAGACCTAAATTTTGTAGTACCGATGAAGTTTTATCCTTAAAACCATTGCTTTGATATACATCTTTTTGAGCAAGTTGATCAACAATAACTTTCATGTTTGTAAGATTAGATAAAGATCCTACGGTTAAACTAGCAGCAGCACTATCTCCACTTACACTAGGTGATACTTTTTTTTGATTAAACTGTGAAGCATCTCCTAGACTATTTACAGCTGTTTGAAATGCAAGTAGTTTAGCTTCAAGCTCTGCCAAATCTTTTTGTCTTAATCCATTGGTTTCAAGTTGCGAATTATAAAATTTCAAATTCGCATGCATTTCTGCTTCTTTTAGTTTATTAAGCGTATCGCTTGTTAAAACTCCTGAACCTATCCCTAAACTTCCTAAACTACCTACTGCCATGATTAACTCTCCTTATCAAAAATAGTACCAATAACACCTTTAAAATGCTCTATTAATTTCATTACTTCTTCACTAGGAATTTTACGTATAAGTTTTCCTGTATCTTTTTCGGTTACATTTATATACATTTCATTGATTTTGTCATTAAATGCAAAACGCACATTTGTTCCTAGTGTTTCCATTTGACTATTAAGCTTTTCTGTCGCGTTTTTTAGTTTTTCACTTAAATTCTCATCTTGATCGTTTAAATTAACTTGTTGTTGCTTATTCTCTTGAGGTGCTTTTTCAACACTTTTTGTATTAAAATGAGCTACATTTGCATCTCTTTGAATATTGTTACTAATGTCCATTTTAAACTCCTTTTTAAAAGACTTTAAAATACTCTATCGACATAATTTTAAAAAACTTAATATTTAGATTAAAAATCTATATTTTCTTACAAGCAAAAAGTGTTCTCAAAAAGTTTAAAATTAAAAAATTTCAAACTTTTTGAATAATTTTTCATCATTTGGAAGTAAATTTCTTGCAATAAGTCTGTCTATAACCTCTTTAGAACAATTTGTCATTAAAGGCCATTCTTTATGATAATCTTCTAACAATCCTTTATTTGTCGCATCAATCGCAGCACAATCTTTTTTGAGAAAAATATCTCTTTTTGCATCGATATTATTTACTACACGCCAAATTAACATATAAGGATTTTCTAAAATAGCATCTGTATCTAAGAAAACTAAAATTCTAAAATGCTTTTTATAAGTTTGTAATTTTTCAAAAACTTGGGCAATTTTTTCTTTTTTATCAATCAAAATCACACAAATTGGAGCAAAGGTTTGGGTGTAAAATTGCTTTAATTTTAAAATACTTTGATCTTTTTCTTTAAAAAGTGAAAGCAAAACCTCATCGCTTAAAATTTTAAGTTCAACTTTTTTCTCATCACCACACGCATCAAGCCCTGCTTTACCACCATAACAATAAGTACTTGAAGCATGATCGAGTTGATCACAAATTCCTTCGCTAATAAGTAATTTTTCTTCATCAAAGCGATTAAGTATGTAAGGTATGAGTTTGTCATAATCTTTCAAACAAGGTGCATTTTCATCAACAAAAATAGCATGTTTTACAAAACTCATTTGCCCCACTCCCCAAAAAGTATGCATGACTTGTTTTGCATGAGCTGGGTATTTTGCTTCTATTTTAGCCAAGATTAGATTATGAAAAACTCCATTTTCAGGCATGTTGTAATCTATCAAATCAGGAGCATTTGTCTGAAGTAAAGGTAAAAAAACTCTTTCTGTGCCAAGCCCCATGTATTTATCTTCTAAAGGCGGTTTTCCTACAACAGTAGCTTGATAAATCGCATTTTTTTTAGCAAAGATTTTTTCTACTTTTAAAATAGGACAAAGCTCAACCGGAGTGTAAAAGCCCGTATGATCTCCAAAAGGTCCCTCAGGTGCAAATTCATTTGGATCTACAAAGCCCTCAATCACAAAATCACTATCATAAGGCACATAAAGATGATTGCTTTTGCATTTTGCTAAAATGGCAGGTTTTTTCTTGATAAAACCATAAAGTAAAAGTTCAAAAATTCCTTTTGGTAAAGGTGCTTGGGCACACCAAATATATAAAGGATCTCCACCTATGGCTATGCTTACTGGCATTTTTTGATTTGCTTTTTTATACTCATGGAAAAAATGGCTCGCATCTTTGTGAATTTGCCAATGCATAAGCAAGGTTTTTTCATCAACTACTTGCAAACGATACATTCCAAGATTATTTTGTTTTCCATCTAAGCTTTGAGTATAAACTTGTCCCATGGTGATAAAAGGCGCAGCGTCTTTTTCCCAAGTTTTTAAAATAGGCATATCATATAATGAATTTAAGCTTTTGTAGTTAAATTCTCCATCTTTTTTAATGCGTTTTGGTGGGATATTTTTTAAATTAAGTAAGGTTTTGAAAAAATTTAATTTTGCACCAAAGCTTTGTGGTATATGCATTTTAAGCAAAGAACTAATTTCTTTAGCCACATCTTCATAGTCTTTTTCAAATGCTAATTTTAAAGCTTCTTCATTACAAAAAGTATTTAAAAGAACAGGATAATCGTATTTTTTACCATTTTTTACCGCATTAGTAAAAAGTAAGGCTTTTGAATCTTCTTTTTTAACTTCTATATAAGCTAAATGTGCCATTTCAAGATCAACATCAACAGGCTCATGAATGGTTTTTAATAAATTATTTTTTTCTAAAAGCTCTATGAATTTCTGCATTTATATCATACTCTCTGCTTCTTTTAAAATTTCTTTTGCACCTTTTGCTATCATTTCTTTAGCTAAAAGCTCGCCTGCATTAGTGTAATCTTGCTTATCAATCATTCTTTTTTCTTTGAGAATTTTACTTGCATCAGGTAAGCCTACTATGGCGCGAATTTCTATTTTTTCATCAATGATTTTTGCATTAATTCCTATAGGTACTTGGCAGCCACCTTCTAGAGTTTTTATAAAATCTCTTTCTATATAGGTTTCTATGAAGGCATTTTCATCATTTAAGCATTCAAGGTATTTTAAAATTTGTTTATCATCAATGCTTTCTATGCCTAAGGCTCCTTGAGAAGCTGCGGGTATCATCTCATCAAGCTCAAAAGCTCTAATGTATTTTATTTCTTTATCTAAACCTAAGCGTTTAATACCAGCTAAAGCTAAAATAATAGCGTCAAATTCTTTGGCTTTAAGTTTTTCTAAGCGTGAGTTGATATTACCTCTTAGAGAAATGATGTTTAAATCAGGTCTTAGTGCTAAAAGTTGCATTCTTCTTCTAAGACTTGTTGTACCTACTTTTGCACCTTTTGGGAGAGCATTTAAACTCTCATAATACTCACTTAAAAAAGCATCATTTACCACTTCTCTTTTTGAAATAGCAGCTAAAACTAAGCCATCAGGAAAGAAGCTCGGCACATCTTTTAAGCTATGCACAGCTAAATGCGAATCACCTCTTAGCATACTTTCTTCAAGTTCTTTTGTAAAAAGTCCTTTTCCACCTATTTTAGCCAAAGGAGAATCAAGTAAAACATCGCCTTTAGTTTTAAAACCCTCTAAAGAAATTTCTAATTCAGAATGTGTTTGTAATAATTTATTTTTTATAAACTCACTTTGCCATAACGCAAGTTGGCTTTTTCTTGTTGCGATGATTAATTGCATTTTTTATGCTCCTGTATGATTTCTACATCTATGATTTCTTCTTCATTATTTGTTTGATGATGATATTTTCTTTTTTGTTTTGTAAAAAGTTTTAGCGCCATCATAAAAAATAAAAGCAAAATTCCTAAAAATGTACTTAAAATTCCTGGTATTAAAAGCAAAATTCCTACTATGGTTAAAGAAAATAATTTAATCATACCAAATAAATTCGTGTTGGTATTTTGCATAGTGATGAGATTTGTCCAAGTCTTTGCTAAAAACATTGCTCCTAAAAACATACTTGCAAAAACTATCATAAAAAAATTTAAAAAACCAAAAAAGGCTATAAATAAAATACTAGCAATTAATTCTAAAATCAAAAATGCGCTTATATTTACTCTTGCTATCATAGAATTTTCTCTAAGTGTGAAATTACTTCTTGGGTTTTTAAAACTTGTTTTTCTAAGGTATTTCTATGGATTAACTCTACTTCATTATTTTCTAAGCCTTTGCCTATAACTAAAGCATAAGGAAAGCCCATTAATTCAAAATCATTAATCTTTACACCAAAACGCTCATTTCTATCATCAAATAAAATCTCTTTATCACTAAAATGAGTATAAATTTGCTCAGCAAATTCCATAGCTTTTGTATCTTTTATATTAGAAACGATGATATCTAAAACAAAAGGAGCTAAAGTTTTATTCCAAATACAGCCTTTTTCATCATGGCTTGCTTCTATGGCAACCGCAACCAAACGACTAACACCCATACCATAACAACCCATAGTGAAAAATTGAGCTTTACCATTTTCATCTAAATAGCTTGCATTCATTGCTTTTGAGTATTTATTTCCAAGTTTAAAAATATGTCCTACTTCAATACCCTTGCTTTGCTTAAGCTTGTGCTGGCATTTTGGACAAAGATCATGCTCTTTAACTGCCGCAAGATCTTTAAAGCGTTCTTTGTTTAAATTTACAACATTGATTCCGACTAAATGATAGTCTTTTTTATTTGCTCCAATAATCATATTTGTTTCATTTTCAAGCTCATGATCAATATAAAAATCAACTCCATTTAATCCTACAAAGCCGATAAATCCTGGCACTAAACCTGCTTTTTCTAATTCTTCTTCACTTACATCAACTAATTCTAGTGCATTTGCCGCATTTAGTGCTTTAACTTCTTGTAATTCATCATCACCGCGTATAAAAAATACTACAATCTTTTCTTCATTTTCATAAATAGCTTTTTTAGCAATAGCTTTAATAGTATAGTAAGGGTTAATTTTAAAAAAATCTGCTAATTCTTCTATAGTTTTTACATTTGGAGTGTGAAATTGTGTAGCAAAGTCAGCTTCTGGTCTTTCAGATTCGCAACTTTTTTTAGCTCTTTTTGCTGCTTCAATATTTGCAGCATAATCACAATGCTCACATAATAATATATCATCCTCGCCATTTTTAGCCAAAACCATAAATTCTTTTGAACCACTTCCACCAATAGCCCCGCTATCAGCTTCAACAGCTCTAAATTCAAGCCCTAATCTTGTAAGAATTTTACTATAAGTTTCATGCATAAGATTAAATTCTTTGTCTAAATCAGCTTCATTAGCATGAAAACTATAACCATCTTTCATTAAAAATTCTCTACATCTTAAAAGTCCAAATCTAGGTCTAGCTTCATCTCTAAATTTAAGTCCTATTTGATATAAATGTAAAGGAAGTTGTTTGTAAGAATTTATTTTATTTCTTACTAAAGCCACCATAGCTTCTTCATGAGTTGGCCCTAAGACAAAATCATTTTCTTTTCTATCTTTAAAGCGTAAAAGCTCTTTGCCAAAAACGTTAAATCTTCCACTCTCTTTCCAAAGTTCAGCTGGAGTATTGAAACTTAAATTTACCTCTAAAGCACCTGCTTTATCCATTTCTTCTTTGATGATATTTTTAATCTTATCTAAAACTCTTTTTCCTAAAGGCAAAAAATTATATAAACCACTTCCAATTTGTTCTACAAAGGCACCTTTAACTAAAAATATATGACTTGGTAAAGTAGCGTCCTTTGGATTTTCTTTTGTACTTATGGCATAAAATTTACTAAATTTCATGATTATTCTCCAAATTAAATTCACATTTATAAAGGTTTAAACCTTCCATATTTTCATTTTTTAAATCAAACACATAACGCATAGCATTAACTACTGAATCATTTTGCATAGTTCCACTTAGCTTTTTTAAATTTACACTAGGATGATGTAAAAAGGCATTCATTACTTGTCTTATAAGCTTTCTTGCTTCTTCATGGTTTGAGTGTTTTAAATATCCTTTATCTATGGCCTTTTGTAACTGTTCTTTGGCAATTTTATCAGCTTGTAAACGTAGTTGTTTCACTAAAGGCAGGGTTGCTAGTTTGCTTAGATGTTGAAAAAATTCATTTGTCATAGTTCCTACTATAGAATAAGCAATTTGGGCTTGGTGTTCTCTTAGAGTTAAATTTTTTCTTACAACTTCTTCTAAATCATCAACAGCATAGACTATATTTTTTTCATTTGCTTTTACATCAATATCCCTAGGCACCGCTATATCAAAAAAATATCTTTTATAATCTTTTTCTTCTAATAAATCATTAGTTATAATAGCATGCGGAGCATTTGTGGCGCTAAAAAATATCTCATATTGATTTAGTGCTTCTTTTAAATTTGCAATACTTTCACAACTTGCATTTTCACCCAAATCCTCACAAAGCTTTTGGGCATTTTGTATATCTCTATTTAATATCAATACTTTGGCCTTAGCATTTAATAAATGCTTACAGGCTAGTTCGCTCATTTCCCCTGCACCTACTACAACTGCAGTTTTATTTTCTAAATTTAGGAGTTCTTTAGCTTTTGCTACTGCTACTGAAGCAACTGAAATAGGATTTTTAGAAATTTCGGTTTGATTTCTAACATTTGCTGCACATTTAAAAGCATAATGCACCGCTCTAGTTAAATGCACACCACATCTTTGTTCTTGCAGAGCAAATTTATAAGCATCTTTTAATTGTCCAGCAATTTGTGTTTCACCAATAACCAAGCTATCAAGTGAGCTTGCCACAGAAAATAAATGATGGATAGCTCCGCTATCTTCGTAAAAATCAGCCTTAGTGCTTAAATTTTCTTTATCAACTCCACAAAGCAAACTAAGCGTTCTTAAAATATGCTCATTAATGCTTTCAACATCCCCAACAAAAAGAAAAATTTCAACCCTATTACAAGTACTAAGTACTAAGCTTTCTAAAATTTTATTATTAGTATGAATTAGCTTTAACAACTCTCTTTTTTTATCTTCATTAGAAAAGGAAAGTTTTTCTCTAGTAGCAATATCTGTATTTTTATGTGTAAAACTGATACAATAATAATGCATTAAAATTCCCTTTCTATCATACTTTTAATAATATCTTCTAAATCTTTTATATTGTATTTTGCTATGGCTTTTAGTGCATTATTTGCATAAGTGTTTAGTTCTTGACCAACTTGATTAAAAATTTCATATCCTTGCATTTTATTTTTAATCCAAGCAAGCTCATCCACACTTAAATCTTTCTTGTAATAAGACTTAAGTATTTCTTGATCTTGTGGATTTAATTTTTCATACAAATACATATAAGCAAGAGTGGTTTTACCTTCTTTAAAATCATTCATAGCAGGTTTTCCCAAGGTTTGCTCATCACCTTTGATATCTAAAATATCATCTACAATTTGAAAAGCTAAACCCAAATTTTTACCATATTCTGCGAAATCATCTTCATTTAAATCAGCAAGTATAGCCCCACACCTTGCACTAGCTTCGATTAAAATGGCTGTTTTATTGTATATCATTTGTAAATAAGCGTTTTTATCAGTATTGAAAGTTTCGCTTAAATTTACATCCATTAATTCACCAACAGAAAGCATAACAACAGCATTAGAAATGATTTTTGCTAATTTTAAATCTATTAAAGAAAGCTCATAAAAGGCTTTTGAGTATAAGATATCTCCGAGCATGATGGCGTTTTTAGCTCCAAATTGTGCATTGATAGACTTTACTCCTCTTCTTAATTTTGCCTCATCAATCACATCATCATGCAATAAGCTTGCAGCATGAATTAACTCTATAATAGCACAGATTTTATAGCTAATATCACTTTCCCCGGCTATTTTTAAAAGTAGTTTTGAGCGTAATTTTTTACCACCTTGAAGTTTTGAACTCATGGTTAAAATAGGCTTGTAGTTTAATTCAGATAAAAATTCATGCATATATTGATCGATCTTTTGCACTATGCTTTCCTTAGTTTTCTTATAATTATATTTTATTAAATTTTACTTTAGTTTTGATTAAGAGAGGCTTTTCTAGGGTCTAAAAATTCTACTTCTAATCTTTTATCTTTATCTTCTATATACACAGTAAAAATAGCTTCACCTTTTTTAAAATCACTAAATTCAAGTATCAATCTTGCTCTATCTATATGAGGATTTTTATAATCAGGTACTAAGGTTTGATCTACCCAGTTTAAATTTCTTCTTAAAGACATCACAAATTGTCTAGGGTATTTTTTATATTTTGAATGAACAATAATATTAGTTTGATCAAATAAAGTCCATGAAAAGTCAAAATAATAAATCTCATCAGGATAGTCAATTTCTTTTATTTTTACACTTGCTTTTTCATCTTTGCTTAAGGTAAATTTATAAGTATAATCAAAAAATACTTCAGCCTTTAAAAAATTAAGTATCAAAAATAAAGATAAAAATAAACGCAAAATCAACCCTCATGCCCTAAAATTTCAGCGCTTAATCCTATGTAAAAATCGTTTTTTCTCTCATCTATTAAGAGTGAATTTTCCATTTGAAATTGAGCCACATCGCTTTCATTTAAATTATTTTTTTCTAAAAGCTCTATCATAGCGATATGATCGGCTAATAATTTTTCTAAAACATTTTCTAATGCACCTAAATTTGCATATTTTATTGTTTCGATAAATTTTTCTTTAGGGCTTTTTGCAAACATTTCATCAAAAATATCCATTTTTTAACCTTTTATGTAAGTTTGAATTTTTTCTATTAAAGTAGTTTTATCGTTAGCTTCATCTAAATCTTTAATTTCTTTTTGCCAAGAAATATGTATGTAATCCATCTTAGCATTTTTAGCACAAAGTCTGTCTTTTAAGCTATCGCCTATAAAAATACTTTTTTCATATTTTGCTTCATCTGCGATTAATCTTAGCATCATAGGATCAGGCTTAGCTTCTATACCATAACTAACACCTAATATTTTATCAAAATATGAAAGAATGTTTTGTTTTTTTAAAATAGGTACTAAACTTTCCTGAGGCGCATTAGTAGCTATAGCTAGATAACAATCATTTTTTTTACAAAAATCCAAAACCTCAAGCACACCATCAAAAAGCACCACGCTTTGATCATAATGCTTGATAAAATACTTCTCATAACCTTCTTTAAAACTAGTATGTGAGTAAGTATCAACCCCGTAAAAAATCTTAGCATAATTTTGCCCAGGAGTATTGATAGTATCTAAAATAAACTCTCTTTTCAAAGGTTCTAAATTTAAATCCGCTCTTATTTCATTTACCGCACATACTATAGCATTAGCACTATCTATAAGCGTGCCATCCATATCAAAAATCACATTTATCAATATTCATCCTTAAATTTAATTTTATGTTTGTCTTTTTTATAACTTTGATTATTTTTTAGCTTATACAAGGCATTGGCTTTTGAAGCTAAGGTTTTTTGATCTAAACTTTCATCTAAACACTCATTTACAAAAATCTCCAAAGCCTTAGTATAGGTAGAATCCAAAAACACTGCTTGAACTTTTTCAAAGATTTTAGCATTTTTTTGCATTCTTTCTCTAAAAAGTGTTAAATCAAAATCTTCCCTTTTTAATGCACTTACAGCAGAATTAGTAAATTTTTCTAAAGCTCTTACGTATTTAATTCTTAAAGCTTTTTCATCATTTTTCATTCTGCTGCACTTGTGTTAATTCTACATTGTAATGCTTCTTGTACTAAATTTCTAGCTATTGAAGCTTCAGCATCCACAATGTGTAAATGTTTATCAGTATGTGGGAAAATAATCTTAGCACCTGTACCACTTGTTTTTAAAACCGTTTGTATGGGCTTATTAAAGTTAGAAAGCACTTGGTAAAGCATATCAAGTTTAGCTTCATTGCTTATGGTTATAATAGCAACTGAGCATTCTTCTATATTGGCTACCTTTAGTGTTTCTACTTGGGCTACATTTGCAAAAAATACATTTTCATTTCTACTACGTCCAAGCTCAACTAAATTTAAATCACTTTCTAAAACTAGATATGGAATACCTGTTTTTTTAATCTTTTGCACCACTTCTTGGCCTAATCTTGCATAACCAAAAATAATAAAATGATCTTTCATTTTTTGATCGCATAGATAAAATTTAGCCATATCATTTTGTTCGCCTTCAGCTACATTGGCTATTTTTCTAAGATTATTTAAAATAAAAGGCGTCGCAACCATAGTGATAATAGAAACTATAATAAAAATTTGTGCTGTTTTTTCATCTAATAATGAATTAACTTGCATTAGTGAAAACACTGCTAGTGCAAATTCTCCAATTTGAGAAATACTTAAAGCAGTTTTCAAAGCTACTCTTTTTCTTGTATAAAGAGCTAAAAGTCCATAAATTATAATAAATTTTATTAATAACACCAAGCTTACAAAAACAAAAATCAAAAACCAATTTTCAAAAACTATATGAAAATCAATTTGCAAACCAACACTAATAAAGAAAAATCCTAAAAGTAAATCCCTAAAAGGAACCAAGTCTGCTTCTATTTTGTGTTTGTATTTAGTTTCAGCTATCAAAGCTCCAGCTATGAATGCCCCAAGTGAATATGAAAAACCAAAAGAATGGGCTAAAAAGCTTGCTCCTATTACGGTAAAAAGTATGGTAGCGATGAAAATTTCATTTGCATTAGTCTTAATGATAAATTTTAAAACATAAGTAAAAAGATACTTGCCTATAAAATAAAGCAAAACAAGTAAAATCACAGCACTAACTAAGGTTGTAAGTAAAAGCTTTGAAATATCAGCATTTTGAGAGCTAAATATATCAATCATTAATAGTAGTGGTATTACAGCAATATCTTGAAAAAGCAAAATTCCCAAAGCTTTTCGGCCATATTCTTCATTGATATCACCACTATCATTAAGTATTTTTAAAACTATAGCAGTGGATGATAAAGCTAGCGCAAAACCTGCTATCATTGCTATATGGTTTGCTATACCTAAAATATAAGTTACAAGTAAAGTACAAACCAAACCGCAAGTTAGCATTTGCAAACTTCCATTTAAAAACACTTCTTTTTTCATTGCTAAAAGATGTTTAAATGAAAATTCAAGCCCTATGGTAAACATTAAAAAAACTATACCAAACTCAGCCACATGGATAATGATTTCATTCGTGCTAAAACCATAAAATTCACGCACAAATAAACCTGTAGCTATATAGCCTATAATAGTTGGAATACCAAATTTTTTTAAAATTACATTTAAAATTACAGCAAAAGCAACTGCAACTAAAAAGACATTTAAAAACTCTTCCACCAATTAGCCTTTTTTATTCTATTATTTCATTTTTTCTAAAAAAATTAAATCAAAATTACTTCTGTGCTTAACTACTGCTCTTGATTTTGAAGGATTATCTCTTCTATCAAGTTCTAATCTTAGTTCCTCAATGGTATTTTCAAACTCATCAATTTTTGTTTTTAGCTTTAAAATCACGTCAACACCAGCCAAATTAACTCCAAGATCTCTTGTTAAGCGTAAAATCATTTTGATTCTATCTATATCTTTTTGAGAATATAGTCTCATTTTGCCATCAGTTCTGCTTGGCTCAACCAAGCCTTCTTTTTCGTATTGTCTTAGAGTTTGTGGGTGTATGCTTAAAACCTTTGCAACAACACTTATAAGATACACCGGTTCATCATAACTATGCTCCATTACATACTCCTTTTAAGGTAATTTTTCTTCTAAAATTTTTACAAATTCAGGATCAAGACTATTAATATCAGGTATTTTTACATTTAAAATTAAATACATATCCCCATAAAGGTCTGTTTTTCTATTTTGTACTCCATAGCCTTTAAGTCTGATTTTTTGATTATTTTTAGAATTTGGCGGTATAGTGATTTTAACTTCTTTTCTTGGGGTATGTACGCTGATTTTATCTCCAAAGAGTGCTGTTTTTAAGCTAATTTCAACTTTTTTGTATAAATCATCATCTTCTCTTTCGTATTCATCACTTTTTTCAAGCTCTACTTTTAAAATCAAATCTCCTTTTTGTCCTTGAAAGCTTTTTCCCTTACCTCGTATGCGTAGCTTTTCGCCATCTTTTATACCATGTGGAATTTTGATTTTAACTTGTTCATTATTGATATTTATGGTATGCTCACCACCTAAAATTCCTTTTTCAAAAGGAATTTTAACACTTGCTTGTAAGTCTAAATCCTCTTCAAATCCGCCAAATCCGCCAAAACCACTTCTAAAATTATTACTAGAGCTAAAACCTCTACCAAATCCTCCAAAACCTCCGCCAAAAATATTATTCAAAATATCATTAATATCAGCTCCGCCTGCATTTCTTGAAAAATCATGAAAACTTTGCCCACCAAACATAGAATCACCATATCTATCATATTGAGCTCTTTTTTTCTCATCACTTAAAATTTCATAAGCGGCGTTGATTTCTTTAAATTTTTCCTCAGCACCTGCTTCTTTATTGATATCTGGGTGATATTGTCTTGCTAATTTTCTATAAGCTTTTTTTATCTCATCTGCGCTAGCATTTAGCGAAACACCTAGTGTTTCATATAAACTATTACTCATTTATTATTCCTTATTTTTTATAAGATTATATCATAAACTTTAGTCTTAGTCAATCAACTTTTATAAGTTTTAAAACTAAAGGTTTTATTTACAATTGTGTAAAAATAAAATTTTATACTTGCATAAATTGATTTTACAAAGGATAATACATGAAAAAAACTATGGTTCTTTCTTTGGCATTAGCAACTAGTCTTTTTGGTGCTAGTATTGATTTTAAACAAGCAGATGATAATGTAAAAAGATCTTTACCAACTGATAATCAAAATACTATACTTTCTTATCATGATTCTATACAAAAAGTTAAAAATTCAGTTGTCAATATCTCAACTTCTAAAACCGTTCAAAGCAATTCTTTTGGGATTGATGATTTTTTCAATGATCCTTATTTTAAACAATTTTTTGGTTTTGATTTTCCACAAGCTCCAAAAAGTAAAAAGAATAAAAAAGAAGTAGTAAGTTCACTTGGATCTGGTGTAATTATCTCAAGTGATGGCTATATTATAACAAACAATCATGTTATAGAAGGTGCTGAAAAAATCACTGTAAATTTGCCTGATTCAAGCACTGAATATAAAGCTAAATTAATTGGCGCTGATCCTAAAACAGATTTAGCGGTGATAAAAATAGAAGCAAAAAATTTACCCGCAGTAGTTTTTGCTGATTCGGATAAATTATTAGAAGGTGATGTAGTATTTGCTTTGGGTAATCCTTTTGGTGTTGGAAGTAGTGTTACAAGTGGGATTATTTCAGCCTTAAATAAAAATAATATAGGTTTAAATCAATATGAAAATTTCATTCAAACCGATGCTTCAATTAATCCTGGAAATTCAGGTGGAGCTTTAGTAGATAGCAGAGGAGCTTTAGTCGGGATAAACTCAGCCATACTTTCAAGAAGTGGTGGAAACAATGGTATAGGCTTTGCAATCCCTTCTAATATGGCAAAATCTATTGCGCAAAAACTCATTGAGCATGGAAAAATAGAAAGAGGATATTTAGGTGTAGTTATAGGCGCTTTAACTCAAGATATTAAAAAAGCTTATACTAATCAAGAAGGTGCTTTAATAACAGAAGTTCAAAAAGACTCAGCAGCTTATAATGCAGGATTAAAAAGAGGCGATTTGATTATAAAAGTAGACAAAACTGTGATTAAAAGTCCTATGGATTTGAAAAATTATATAGGAAGTATTGATCCAAAACAAGCTATAGAAGTAACTTATGAAAGAGATAATAAAGTCAAAACAGCTAAATTTATGCTAAAAACAGATGAAAAATCGCTACAATATGAAAAAGGTTATATTGATGGTTTGAAATTAGTAGAGCTTGATTCTAAAAATAAACAACAATACCGCATACCTGAAAATATTAGTGGTATTTTAATCACTGAAGTTACTCCAAAATCAAAAGCAGAAAAAATAGGCTTTGAGCAAGGTGATATTATCATAGGTATTGATCAATACGAAGTTTCAAATTTTAAAGAATTATCTAAGGCTTTAGAATTAAATAAAGGCAAAGAATATGTTAAAATTTGGATTAATAGAGGCGGTATGGTTAGAGCTTTACTTTTTTAAGAAAGGAAAAAAATGACAAATATTTTAATGATAGAAGATGATTTAGAATTAGCAGAGATTATAGCTGAATATTTAGAGCAATTTGATATGAAAGTAGATATTGCTCATGAGCCTTATATAGGTCTTTCAAGACTTGCTTTAAATCCTTATGATTTAATCATTTTGGATTTAAGCTTGCCTGGACTTGATGGACTTGAAGTATGCGAGGAAATTCGTAAAAAATATGATACACCTATTATCATTTCAAGTGCAAGACATGATATTAGCGATAAGGTTGCTGCGCTTGATTTGGGTGCTGATGATTATTTGCCAAAACCATATAATCCTCAAGAACTTCAAGCAAGAATTAAAAGTCATTTAAGAAGAATTTCAAACACCAAAACCACTCAAACTCAAGTTAAAAAAGATCTTGTATATGATAAATACAAACATACTATCACTATGAAAGATCAAGAAATTAGCTTTACTAATGCTGAATTTGATATTTTGAGTTATTTAATTAAAAAAGAAGGTGGAGTGGTGAGCCGTGAAGAACTTGTGTATAATTGTAGCTCTATTAGTGAAGATTCTAGTAACAAAAGTATAGATGTAATCATTAGCAGAATCAGACAAAAAATCGGAGATGATCCTAAAACTCCAAAATACATTCATTCAATCAGAGGTATAGGATATAAATTAACTCAATGAATAAATCATCAATTTTTTATACCATAACCTTTGTTTTTTTACTTGCTAGTGTTAGTGTGATTTTGGCATTTTTATGGCTTATAAAATATGATCAGCAAAATTACACTAATGAGCTTAATGCGAAATATTCTTTTATAGCTAATGCAAGATTATTGTATTTTAATCATGTAATTAGCGAAAAAGAATTTTATGAGCAAACAAAAAATTACAAAATGATAGAACTAACAACCCCATCTTCTATAAGAAAAATCATCTACAAAGCTGAAACCATAGCACGCGCTCAAACTAGTACAGGTGTGGTTGAAATCATTACTTTAGAGGATAATGTGTATTTAAAAATCATTTTTGATGGTAAGCTTTATTTATATAAAGATTTAGAATATCAAGGTTATCGTTATTTTGTGATTAAGCTTATTGCTAGTATAGTAGTAATGGTTTTATTGATTTTATATATTTTTATCATTAGAAAATTAAAACCACTTAGAGCTTTAAAAAGACAAATAGATAAATTTGGCGAAAATAAACTCAATGAAATTCAAAATGTCAGTAAAGGCAATGATGAAATTTCTCAAGTAGCAACAGCCTTTTATGAGTCTATTTTGAGAATTCAAAAACTAAACACTTCAAGGCAATTTTTCTTAAGAAATATTATGCATGAGTTAAAAACACCTATTACTAAAGGTTTAATTACTTTAGAAATGCTTGAAGATAGCAAATATAAAGAAAGATTAGTAGGCGCTTTTAATCGTTTGGAAATTTTGATTAATGAATTTGCAGCCATTGAACAAATTACTTCAGGTGCTGGTTTGATTAATTTAAAAAAATACAATATCTTAGATCTTTTAGATGAAGCTAAAGATATAGCTATGAGTGATGATGAAAAAGTAAAAATTAGTATCAAAGAAAGTTTTAGTGTCAATGTGGATTTTAAACTTTTTACTACTGCGATGAAAAATATGATAGATAATGCGACAAAATATTCTGATGAAAATTGTGTTACTATAGAAATAACTAAAGATTATCTTTGCTTTAAAAACAAAGGAAAAGCCTTAGATAAAGACTTGAAATACTACACTCAAGCCTTTACACAAGGAAAGAAAAACAAAGATAGTTTTGGACTTGGATTATATATTGTTAAGACTATTTTAGATTCTCATAAACTTACGCTTTATTATGAATATAAAGATGGTATCAATCATTTTTATTTTAATGATATACAAAATATAATTTTAAACTAGGAAGCTCATGCCCTTATCGCGTTTAAATGAAGAACAATACAAAGCTGCTAGTGCTCCTTTTGGACACAATCTAATCATAGCAAGCGCAGGCACAGGTAAAACTTCAACCATAGTTGCAAGAATAGCTTTTTTACTTCAAAATGGTATAAAGCCTGAAAAAATTATGCTGTTAACCTTTACAAACAAAGCTAGTAAAGAAATGATAGAAAGACTTAGTAGGTATTTTGATAAAAGCATTACTTCAAAAATCACAGCAGGTACCTTTCATAGCACTGCTTATTCTCTACTTAAAGAATTAAATCATGATATTATTTTAAAACCTGCAAGTGAGCTTAAAATTCTTTTACGTTCCATTTTTGAAAAACGCACTTTTCATCATCTAAGTGATACTAAACCTTATATGCCAAGCTATTTATATGATGTGTATTCTTTATTTCAAAATACTAATGCAAATTTAGATGAATTTTATAATTGGTTTTGTCAAAATTATGATGAACAAGCTGTTTATGCTGAAATTTATGAGGATATTTTAAAAGAATACGAAGAAGAAAAAGCACGTTTTAATTATGTGGATTTTAATGATTTGTTGATTAAATTAAAACATGTTTTAGCTTCACATCATTTTGAATTTGATGAGATTTTAGTAGATGAGTACCAAGATACTAATACTTTACAAGGTTCATTAATTGATGCTTTTAAAAGTAAAAGTTTATTTTGTGTGGGGGATTATGACCAAAGTATTTATGCTTTTAATGGAGCTGATATTTCTATTATAGGAAGTTTTAAAGATAGATTTATCGATGCAAATATTTTTACTTTAAATAAAAACTATCGTTCTAGTAAAAATATACTTGCGCTGGCTAATAAGGTTATTTTAAACAATGAAAGATTATATCCTAAAGAATTGATTGTAACTAGAGAAGGAGATTTTAAAGCACCAAGCTTGCTAACTTTCAATGAACTATTTGATCAATACTCCACCATAGCAAAAATAATTTTACAAAGCGGGGTTAATCTTGATGAAATTGCTGTTATTTTTAGAAATAATTCTAGCGCAGATGGAGTAGAAGTTGCCTTAAGAGAACTTGGTATAGCAAGCAAAAGAAAAGGCGGGGGAAGCTTTTTTGAAAGCTTGGAAGTTAAAAACTTTTGCTCTATGCTTGCAATCGTGCTTAATCCAAAAGATATCATGGCTTTTATACACTTGCTTGAATACACCAAAGGAGTTGGTGGGGTTTTAGCAAAAGATATTTTTGATGCTTTATTAAAACTGGGGCATTCTAGTTTGATTAAAGGTTTTTTAAATCCTGATAGTAGTGTGAGTTTAAAAAAATACAAAAAGCAAAGTTACCAACTAGGACTTTTTGATGATATTGAGGAGCTAGCCTCGCCTTCAAGGTTTAACCTAGAAAGCGAATTTAATACCCACCCTATTTTAAGCCTTCCTAAAATTAACGAGTTTTGTGCGAAAAATCTTGAAAAAATTTATCTTTTTATTAAAAAAGCAAGCGAGTGTAAGGTTTCAACTCAACTTGTAAATTTGATCTTAGAAAATGATTATTTTAAAGAAATTTGTGATATTTTAGCAACTAAAAGAGCAACTAATAAAAACTCTAATGTTGACTTAAATAAAAAAAGTGAAATTTTAGAAAAAATCAATGCAAAAATGTTTGTATTAAAAGAACTTGCTAAAAATTATAGTGATAATTATAAATATTATAATTTTCTTACTCTTGGTGCTAGTGAAATGAGTAGTGGTAGTGGGGTCAATCTTTTAAGCATACATGCTAGTAAGGGACTTGAGTTTGAGCTTGTATTTGTAATTGATCTTGCACAAGGAAGATTTCCTAATCAAAAACTCATGAGCATGGGTGGGAGTTTAGAAGAAGAAAGAAGGCTTTTTTATGTAGCTGTAACTAGAGCTAAGGATACTTTATACTTAAGCTATGCAAAATATGACAAGATTAAAAAAAGCAATTATCAGCCTTCGTGTTTTCTAATCGAAGCAGGTATGTGTAAAGAAGAACAAAAATAAGACTTTATTAATCTTTTTATATTATGATTAATAAAAATCATTCAAGGAGAAAAAATGAATAGTGTATTATTCAAAGGAAATAAAGTAAATTTAAAAGGAAACAACATCCAAGTTGGCGATATGGCTCCAAATATCACCTTAAAAGCTAAAGATCTTTCAGGTGTTGAAATTGCTCCAAAAGGCAAAACTCAAATTATTATCAGCGTGCCAAGCCTTGATACTCCAGTATGTGCAACTGAAGCTAGAGAATTTAATAAAAAAGCAGCAGCAAGCGGTGTAGAAGTAATCGTAGTTAGCATGGACTTACCATTTGCTATGGGTCGTTTTTGCTCAACTGAAGGTATAGATAATTTAACTGTTGCAAGTGATTTTGTTTCTAAAGAATTTGGTGAAAAATATGGTGTTTTAATGGCTGATGGTCCACTTGAGGGAATTTTAGCTAGAGCAGTGTTTGTAGTTAAAGATGGTGTAGTTGCTTATAAAGAATTAGTAAATGAAGTAACAGAACTTCCAAATATGCAAGCTCTAGAAAGCTTCTTTGGTCAAAGTTGTGGATGTGGTGGTTGTGGTTGCCACTAAAATTTAAAAGCCTTTTATAGGCTTTTAAAACTTAAAAACATGGAAAATTTTCTTTCTCATTTTGAAATAGAAAAACAAGATCTCAAACTTATACAAGAGCACTTACAAATAATAAACATTGAAAAAGACTTTAAGGTCAATGATAAATGTTTAGGATTTATAAAAATTTTAAAAGGCGAGCTTAGAGCTTTTATTCTAACTCCAAATGCAAAAGAAATAACACTTTTTCACCTTAAAGAAAATGATGAATGCGTTATTTGCTCTGAGTGCAATATGGATGGTATATCTTATGATGTTTTTATACAAAGTACTCAAAATACAAGTATAACCATCATCCCCTCATCGATTTTTCAAATTTTAAAAGAAAAATACCCAAAAATTAATGATTATGTTTTAAGTTTAATCACTAAGCGTTTTAATACCTTAATCAAAGTTTTAGAACAAGCTTTATTTATGCCTTTATCTTCTAGAATTTGTGATTTTTTAAAAGAAAATACTAGTAACAATACTTTAAAAATTACCCATGAAGCTTTAGCTAATCACTTAGGAAGTGCTAGAGAAGCCGTTTCAAGAATTTTAAAAGAACTAGAAAAAGAAGGTAAAATCAAACTTGAAAGATCTAAAATAATACTAATTTCTTTGTAACTTTATCACAGAAATACTTTTAAAATTTATTTATAATATCAACAAAAAGGAGAAATTATGAGTAAATTAGAAAGAGTGCTAAGAATAGCTTTAGCCATAGTGGCATTTTCTTTAGGAGTTTATTTTTCAACTTGGTGGGGATTATTGGGTTTAATTCCTTTATTAACAGGTATTTTTGCTGTTTGTCCTATAAGAGTGCTTAGTGGAAAACAAGCTTGTCCACTTGGGGTTTGCCCTATTTCTAAAAAGAAAAATTAGGAATGATTTACTAGTTTTTCTAGCTTTGGTGTAATGACAAATCTACAATAAGTTTGACTGGGATTATTTTTAAAATATTTTTGATGATAATCCTCAGCCTTATAAAATTTTTCTAATTTTAAAACTTGTGTAACTATGGCTTTAGCATAATATTTTTGTGCTTTTTGTAAAAAATCACTAATGATTTTTAACTCCTCATTAGTTTGATAAAAAATAACTGATCTATACTGTATCCCCTCATCAGCACCTTGTTTATCTAAGCTTGTTGGATCATGCATTTTGAGAAAAATTTCTAAGATTTTTTCTAATGAAATTTGTTTTTCATCATAAATTATCTTAGCTACTTCTATATTTCCATCGCCATTTATCACGCTTTCATAACTTGGATTTGGCTTACCACCGCTATAACCTACTTCTGTATAAACTACGCCTTTAATTTCATCAAACACAGCTTGAGTACACCAAAAACAACCCACACCTAAGATGATTTCTTTATTTGTCATTATTTTCTAAATCCTTATTTTCTTTTAAAACAAGTTGCATAAGATAAAGTTCTTCTCCGTCTATGATTTTTAAATCTTTATCTTCGCATTTTGGGCACCAAAAGATATTATTTTCAAGTACTCCGCTAAAATGGCATTTTTGACACTCAACTACTACTTCTTGAATGTGCATAATAAATTTAGCATTCTTACACAAAGGACTATTTTCTTTAAAAGTTTCAAAGCTTCTTTGCAAAAGTGGAGGTTCAACCCCGCTTAAGCGCCCTATTTTAACATGCACTTCTTCAATAACTTTTCCTTGAGCATATTCTTCACAAAGCTCTAGTAATGATTCTGTAATGCTTAACTCATGCATTAGCAAATTCTTGGTAAAAGTTCGCCTTTTGGAGCTTCTAAAATGCGTTTTGCTCCATAAGCATTTTCTAAAACCACTCTTGCTTTTTCATTAGCTGTGATTTCACCTATAATGGCTGCATTAGCATTAAATTGTTTTAAAATTTCTAATACTTTTTGCTCATCTTTTTTATCTACGCAAACAATAAAAGTTCCTTCATTTGCAAGCTCATAAGGCTCATACCCAAAAAGCTCACAAACCCCTAAAACTTCATCGCAAACTGGGATTTTTTCTTCATATATTAAAAGCTCTAAATTACTTAATTTAGCCCATTCATTTAAAACCGCACTAAGTCCACCACGCGTAGCATCACGCATTGCTTTTATGGAAATATCTGCATTTAAAAGTGCTAAAACTTCATCTTTTAAGCTTTTGCAATCACTTTGGATATTTGCCTCTAAATTATTTCTTTTAACCAAAACCGCACAACCATGAGCTCCAATATCCCTTGAAACTAAGATGCTACAATCACTTTTTAAGTCTTTGGTATTGATTTTTTGTATATTTTTACCTATACATGAAGTATTAATGTATATTTCATCGCCTTTATTTTTAGGAACAACTTTAGTATCCCCGCAAACTAGCTTTACTCCCGCTTTATCGCATTCTTCTTTTATAGATTTTAGTATAATTTTTAACTTTTCTATCTCAAAACCCTCTTCTAAAATCAAAGCTAGTGATAAATATAGCGGTTTTGCTCCTACCATTAATACATCATTTACGCTACCACAAACTGCTAATTTTCCTATATTTATATCTTTTAAAAAGATAGGATTTAATACAAAAGAATCAGTACTAAAAGCCAAATCATCTAAAATAGCAGCGTCATTTGCTTCTTTTAAAACATCATTTTCAAAAATAGAAAAAATTTCACTTATTAAAGCATTCATTTCTTCGCCACCACCACCGTGGGCTAGAGTAATTTGTTTCATTTTATGCCTTATCTTGATAGTATTTATAATAAGCCGCACAAGCTCCTTCACTAGAAACCATACAGCTACCTATGGGATTTTTTGGAGTACAAGCTTTTGCAAACACCTTACAATCATAAGGCTTAACTAAGCCTCTTAAAATTTGACCACAAATACAAGCCTTGCTTTCATCTTTACTTTGCACTTTACAATCAAACACTTTGCTAGCATCTAAGTGTGCAAATTCATCTTTTAAACAAAGCCCACCATTTACAATCACTCCAAGACCTCTAAATTCAAAATCACAAGGTTTAAAGTATTTTTCTACTAAAGCCTTAGCTTTTAAATTTCCCTCTTTGCTAACTACTCTGTGATATTCATTATAAACTTCAAAAGTATTTGCATTCATTTGCTCTACTATATTTAACACACTAAGCATTATATCAACTGGCTCAAAACCACTCACTGCTATAGGAGTTTTGTATTTTTTAGCAATAGGTTCATAAATATTTGATCCTGTGATAACGCTTACGTGAGAAGGTCCTAAAAAGGCATCAATTTTTACATTTTCATCTTGCATGATAGCTTCTACTGCGGGTGGAACTAATACATGATTAATATGAAAAAATAAATTTTTTAAATTTAAGGCTATACTTTTTTCTATAATCACCCCACTCATAGGTGTAGTTGTCTCAAAACCTATGGTAAAAAAGATTATATTTTTCTCAGGGTTTTTTAAAGCTATATCTATCACATCCAAAGGTGTATAAAGCGCTCTAACATCAGCTCCTTTAGCTCTAAGATCAATTAAGCTTTCATAGCTTCCTGGCACTTTAAGCATATCGCCTAATACACAAAAGATAGTATTTGGCATACTTGCAAGCTTTAAAGCCACATCAATACGCTCTCTTGGCATAACACATACAGGACAGCCTGGGCCGTGAACAAAATTAATTTCTTTTGGCAATAAATCAGGTAAACCAAATTTCATAATACTATGCGTATGTCCACCACAAATTTCCATGATATTAATAGGCTTAGTAATTTTAGAAGCAATAAGTTCTTTTAGGGTTAAAATTCTTTCTTTATCTCTAAAATCATTAATTAAATCCATTTTTTAGCCCCATATCGCCTTCATTTTCATCAATTTGTCCATTTTGCATCTTCTCTGCTATATCTGTATAAATTTTTAAACTCTCTTGTGCAGCTTGAGTGTCAATTTTTTCCATAGCAAAACCCACATGTATAAGCACATAATCACCTACTTTTAAAGGTTCGCTTATCAAGTCTAAACTCACTCTTCTTTTAACCCCTAAAGTTTCTACTATGGCTGAATTTAGCTCATCAATTTCTAAAATTTTAGAAGGTATAGAAAGACACATTAGTTAAGCTCCTTTTTCATTTTTAGATAATTTATCCAAAGATCAAACCCTGTTTTTGTTTTGCTATCTAAAATCATAATATCTATTTTAGGATTTAGCCTTTTAGCAGCCATAGAAGCCGCTTTGAAATCAAAGTCAAAATACTGAGCTAAATCGGCTTTAGTAATGACTAATAAATCAGCCTTTCTAAACATCACTGGATATTTTTCTATCTTATCACTACCTTCTGTTACTGAAAGTAAAACCACATTTAAATGCTCGCCTAAATCATAACTTGCAGGACATACTAAATTTCCCACATTTTCAACAAAAACTATATCAAGTTCGCTAAGTTTAAAATGATGTAAAGCTTCATGCACCATAAAAGCATCTAAATGACAAGTTTGTCCTGTGGTGATTTGATGAGCTAAGCCTCCTGCTTTGATAATGCGGTTTGCATCATTATTAGTTTCTAAATCCCCTTCAACCACGGCTATTTTTAAATCATCTTTTAAAGTTTTTATAGTTTCTTCTAAAAGTGTTGTTTTACCGCTTCCTGGAGAACTCATTAGATTAATACAAAGAGTATTATACTCATTGAAATGCTCTCTATTATGAGCTGCTTGATGATCATTTTTTGATAAAATTTTACTAATAACATTAATAGTTTTTTCATCTTTTAAAGCTGGATTTTCATGATGGTGATCATGATGATGTTCATGTCCATTAATAGAACAGCCACAATCTTTACACATAATCTTTCCTTTATATTTTTATTTTATTGTATATAAAAAAGTATTAAAAAAATATGAGTTTTATTAAGTTTTTAAAGATAAATAATGTACAAGTTGTCCAAGCGCAATAGAGCTATCATTGCAAGGAAATTGTAAAGAAGTTTTATAAGTGAATTTTTTTCGATCTAAAATTTCAAGCAAGGTTTTATTTTGAAATACCCCGCCACACAAAAGTACTTCTTCTTTAAAATCTTTTGAATATTCTATAATTAAATTTGCAATGCCATTAAGTAAACCTGTGCTAATTTTAACCTTATCTTTATCTTTTAAAGCTTGTAAAAAAGCATTTTTAAAGCAAATTTCTTTTTCTTGGATGTCAAATTTGTAACTATAATCAAGATTTTTATCATAATATTTTTCCATCAAAAGTCCAATTTGAGCTTCATAATCAAGCTTTTGTATATCAAAAGCAAAAGTGCCAAAAGCATCAATAATCCTACCAAGAGAACTCGTATATAAAGAGCTTTGAGTGTGAATTTTTTTAAGATTATTTAATTTTACTTGAGAAAATTTAGCTAAAAACTCGCTAGCTTTGCTTTCTAAATTAAAATCAAAAATCAAAGCTAAAGTTAAATTTGCGATATTTTTAATATCTGCATTGATTAGTTTGAAATTTTTAAAATGATTTAGCCTTTCATAGCTTTTTAAACTCGCTCTAAAAATCTCTCCGCCCCAAATTTTTTCATCATCCCCATAACCTGTTCCATCAAAAACAAAGGCCAAAACATCATTTTTGTAATTTTTGTGTTCAAATAAACAAGCGCACAAATGTGCATAGTGATGTTGCACGCGAAAATTTTTATAATCTTTAAATTCTTTTACGTAGTTAAATTGTGGGTGTTTATCGCTTAAAATATGATCAAAATTTAGTTTATAAGAGTTTTGAAAGAAAGTTAAAATTTTAAAAAATCTCTCTTGTATATCTAAACTTTTCATATCGCCTATATAAGGAGAAATGAAAATTTGATTTTTAAAAAAACATGCAAATTCATTTTTTAACTCACTTCCTAGAGCTAGAATATTTTCTTTTGCATTAAAAATATCTGCTGTGTTAACATAAAGTGGGTTAAGACCTCTTGAAGTCCTTAAAAACATTACTTCTTTACCAATAACTTGAGCAATGCTATCATCACTTGAATTATGTATTGCTCTATCATAATCAAGATAAAAATCAAACACATTACTAAGTTGCTCTAAAAGTTTTGTTTCTTCATAAATAATGCTTTGTGAGCTTAGATTAGCACTTGTTGCAATGATAGGTTTTTTAAAATGTTCAAAAAGCATTAAATGTGTTCCCATATAAGCTAACATAATACCTATTTTATTAGTATCTGGCGCTAAGCTTTTATGGATATTTTTGCTATTTAAAATAACTATGGGTTTTAAATTTGAAGTTAAAAGTTTTGCTTCAGCTTTATTAATAAAAGCTAATTCTCGAGCCATTTTAAGATCTTTTACCATAATAGCAAAAGGCTTTTTAGGGCGATTTTTACGTATTCTAAGTTCATTTATAGCATTTTCATTTGTGCTATCACAAATTAAATGAAACCCACCCATACCTTTAAAAGCTATGATTTTACCTTGTTCTAAAAGTTTTGCAAGCAAGATAAAAGCTTTTTCATCTTTAGCTAAAATATTTTGATTTTTATCTTTTAAAAAGATAGTAATTTTACATTTTGAGCATGAAAGCGGTTGAGCATGAAAGCGACGATTAATAGGATCTTCATACTCGCTTTGACAAAAAGAACACATTTTAAACTTATCCATAGTCGTATTAACTCTATCATATGGAAGTTTTTTTATAATAGAAAATCTTGGCCCACAATTTGTGCAAGTGATGAAAGGGTATTTAAAGCGTGGATTTTTCTCATCATAAAATTCATTATAGCAATCCTCACAAAGAGCAAAATCACTCAGAATCGGACTAAATTTTTCACTATCTTGTGAAGTACTTATGATAAATTCATTATAAGTTTTTTGAAGTTTTTTATAAGAAAAATTAAAATCATCTATCCTAGCTAAAGGTGGTAAATTAGCAAAAAGTTTTTCTTTAAAAATTTCTAATTCATCATTACTACACTCAAGGATTACAACAACACCTAAGCTATTATTATAAACTTCACCTTTTAAATTAAGCTCTTTAGCTATATTAAAAACAAAAGGACGAAAGCCAACGCCTTGCACTAACCCTTTAATATGAATTTCATATCCAAAGTGGGACATCGCTTAACTTAAAAAATGGTATGTGTTTAAATACATTTTTACTAAGGCTTTTATGTTCAAACAAGCTCCCACTAAGCACGGCACAATCAACTTGCTCTTTAGCCTTTAAATCATCAAATAAATCTCTTAAAAAATACGCCAAACTCTCAACAACGCCTAAGGCTATGATTTGATTTTCTACTCCAGCAAGCTTAAAACTCATCACGCTTCTTAAGGTCTTAGTATAATCAAATTCCTTTTGCTCATTAAGCTTAAAGTCTATCCTAACACCTTTTGCCATTTTACTCTCATCTGCTAAGGCCAAAAGCGCTAATGCTGCTTTTTTCTCGTCTTCATCAAGCTCTAAAATCATCCCTACCATGCCAAAAAGATTAAAAAAATTATTAGCCATGTTAAGTTCTTTTCGCACTAGGGTAAATTCTTTTTCATAATTAGCTAATAATCTCTTAGCAACATCATCTTGACTTATAGTTTCATAAAACTCATCAAAGCTTTTTGGTAAATTTAGTTTTAAAAGATTGATTTCTTTATCAAGTAAAATAATATCATCATATTTTTTACTAAGTTCTAAAAGCAAAGGCTTTTTGTCTTTAAAATCAGACAATATACAAGAAATTCTTGCGAAATTTTTATCCTCTTTTTGAAAAATCAAATTTTTAAATTCAGGTAAAATATAATCATAACCCCTACAAACTACTAGTTCATTTTCGATTAAAGCTACTTCAAAATCATCTTCAAAATGTTCTAGCTTTTTAAAATTTAAAAACTTAATTCCTTCTTTTTCAAGCTCAAAACATAAAGCAAACAAGAAAAGATTATCATATATTTTTATTTTAAAATATTCATGATTTAATTGATGATTTTGTCTAAAAATAGCATTAAATTTAAGCTTCATTAGAGGCTTTTCAACCCCTGCTAAGATTTTAAATTGCTCGTTATTACAAGAAAAAAATGCATTGATATGTTTTGGGTCACAAGGTATTAAAAAATCATCCAATGCTTCATTAAAAATTTCAAAAGCATATATTCCTTTTGAGTTTTTAAAATGTATTTTTTCTTTGTTTTTTAATTTTTCTAATGCTTTTTTTAAATTATTGTAGAAATTTTCTTTAGTGATTTTTATAAATTCTTCTTCTATTTTAAATTCTTCTTCTATAAAAATACCCCATTCATTTTCTAAAAGCTCGCCATTAGTATAAGCATTTGCATTGAGTCTTGTTAAAAAACTTCTTTTGGTGAAGGTTTTTTCTTTTTTTATAGGTGTAAAATCTTCTTCTATAACTTTTAAGTCAAATTTGTTTAAAAAAACACTATGGCTGATATTTTCTAAATTAGAACAAAAGGCTTGAATTTCATCTTTTTCGCCTTTAATTTTAATGATGATTTTTTCATCTTTTTGCTCATAATTATACACATAATCTTTAGCATAATAAGCTAACAAATACTCAAAAATATCATTTTTAGATTTATAATCAAAAGTAATTTCTAAAAGCAAGTTTAAAACCTTAAAATTAAATTTTAAAGCATAAATATAACAATTTTAATTCTAAGGAAAGCTTAAACAAGCTATCTAAAATATAGATAGCTTGTTATTTTAGTAGTTAAATTCAGAACCGATAGCGATTTTTTGAATTTCTTTTTTGTTTTCAAGTTTTAAAAGTGGAGCATTTTTGTCCATACCTAAAACTTTTGCTTTTTTACCATCAAGTGACAATGCAACACCTTCAGGTAAAGCATAAACCACTACTTTAGGATTAACAATCAAAAACTCTTCAAGTCTTTCTTCACGACTTTCACCATTATGTCCTACTGGTTTACCTGAGATAAAATGCGGGTTGATTTGATGAGGGAAGATATTGAAAGTATTGAATGATTTTGGTTCAACTATAGGCATATCATTAGTTGTCATCATAGTTGCACCTGCTACGTTTGAGCCTGCTGACCAGCCAACATAAGGCACACCCTCACTTACTCTTTTTGCAATGAGTTCTACTAGGTTATTATTATAAAGTTGATTTACAAGTTCAAAAGTATTTCCACCCCCTACAAAAATCGCATCAGCACTTTTAACAATATCAACAGCATTACCTCTATGTACGCTAATTATTTGAAGTCCTAAGCTTTCTAAAGCTTTAGCAACTTGTGCTTCATATTGTTCATAAGTTTTTCTAACACCTGCATAAGGTATGAATGCTACTTTTTTACCTTTTAAGTTATTTTTTTCAACAAATTCTTTAAGCCAAGGTAAAGCATGGTTTAAATACCCAGTGTCTTTATAGCCCGAACTTGAGAGCAATAAAGCTTTTTGCTTATCTTTTGGGAAATTAACCACATCATTAGCATTTAAAGCCACCCCACTAAAAAGCATAGCAGCTAAACCAAGAGCACCTACTTTTAACAAATTTCTTCTTTTCATTGTTTTTCCTTTAAAAGATATTTAAAAACTATTTATTTTAATAAATATTTTTTTAAATTAGAATAAATTCTTGTTAAAAAATAAGACTTTTTAGAAAAATTTCCCTTGCTTTATAATCAGGCATAAATTTATATAAAAAATCATAAAATTCTTTTTGATGATGTGGGTAGATTAAATGTGTAAGTTCATGTAAAATCACATATTCTATGGCTTTTATAGGTTTTTGCATGAGTTTTAAATTTAAGTTTATGTATGCTTTTTGATGATTACAAGAACCCCATCTTGAGATCATTTCTTTAATGCAAATTCTTTGCACCCTTCTCTTGCAGACAAATTGCCATTTTTTTATAAAATACTCGAAAATCACCCTAGCACTACGCCTTAAAAAAAGATCTAAGGCTTTTTGATTTTTTGCAAAGATTTTATCTTTTTTTATGAGAACTTTTTTATGATTTTCATTAAAAACTAGCTTATATTTTCTACCTAAAAAATACAACTCATCACTTGCTAAAACTACTCTTTTTAAAGAAAGTTCTTTTTCTTTGGTTCTAATCCAACTTTCATTTTTTTCTAAAAATCTTAAAACATCTCTTTGCTCATAATATAGCGGTATGCTAAGTTTGAAATTTAAATCCCTATCTATCCTAAGTCTTAGATATTTAAGTTTTTTCTTTTCAAAAGCAAAACGAAATTCTTTAAATTCTAAAATTCCTTTTATACTAGTGCTTTGCCTTGCCATTTTTTACTTTTCCATCTATATGAATTTACAATACCGCGTAAAAACTCATCTGCACAAAAACCTATCCAAACTCCTAAAATTCCAAGTCCAGCATAAAAACAAAGCACATAACCAACTGGTAAAGAAACCCCAAGCATAAACACCACTCCACTTAAAAATGGAAATCTCGCATCACCACTTGCTCTTAGCGAATTCACCATGACTATATTAAAAGTTCTTGAGATTTCTAAGAAAATTGAAAGAGTAAAAAGTGGTATCATAAGCTCTTTTAAACTTTCTTCAAGCTTTACCACACCCATAGTAAAATCTTGCAAAACATAATTAAGTAAAGCTACAAAAGCACTTGCTACCACGCTAAAATATAAAGCTATCCATGTATGTTTATAGGCCACATTTAAGTATTTTGCGCCAACTAATTTACCTATGATAATTTCATTGGCTACGCTTATAGCTTGCCCTACTAGCATGATGAGCAAAGAAATTTGAAAATAAATCGTTTGAACGCTTAAATTTTCTTTACCCAAACTTGCTACAAAAGCAAAAGCTATGGTGTATTGTATAAACCATATCAAATGCTCTCCTGCTGCAAAACCACCGATGTTAAAAATCTTTTTAAATACCACTTTTTCAAGGCTTATCATCTCTTTAAATTTAAGATGAATTTTGAGTTTAAAACTAAGTATTGCTACAAGCATACTAAAGGCTACCAAACGCCCAAGTATATTACTAAGCCCTACCCCAAAAAGCTCTAACTTTGTAAAATGTAATACATAAAAATTTCCTATAAATATCACAATATTCATCAATAAGGTAGTAAACATAACCCAATAAGCCATATTATATACCCTAATAATAGCAGCCAAAACTATACCCATAGCGTCAAAAAACAGACAAATTCCAAGCATGTGCAAGTAAATCGCACTATCTTTTAAAAGCTCATTTGGAATTTGCAAAAGATAGAGTAAAAACTCTCCATGCCATAAAATCAAACTTCCGCACACAAAGCCAAGCAAGGCATTTAAAAATAAACTTTGATGAATTGCTTTTCTTGCTAGAGTGTAATCTTTAGCTCCTAAAGCTTGAGCGATCACTACACTACAACCCACACTTAAAAAACTAAAAATAATGATAAATAAATCTGCTACTTGATTACCCGCACCCATTGCCCCAACCAAAAAGTTAGAATATTGCGAAACCATCACGGTGTTGATAATCAAAGAAAAATATCTTAAAAACATTTCAAGTAATATAGGCATACTAAGATGTTTAAGTGAAAGTTGTTTGCTAGCCATAAATACTCTTTTTGATAATAATCTTTTGAAAGTAAAAAGTAATTTTACTTAAAAATTACTTTTTATAAAATAAATAATGTCAATTTGAATTTACTATACTTAAAACAATCTGTTCATTTTCCTCTTTAAAAGTATATATTAAATCATCACACTTATATGAGATTTCTTTTTTACAAGTTTTATCTTTTAAAGGTTCTTGTAGAATTTGTGGTAAGTGTTTTTTGACTAAAGTTTTTATTGACATTCCTAATCCGTGATTTAAATTTTTAATCAATCTACCATCTATTTGTTTTTCACAATTAATTTCATATAAGCAAGCATTAAATCCTAATTGATTTAAAA